>DATHPH010000185.1:0-4038 GCA_035484095.1 Cytophagaceae bacterium
TTAAAAGCCGATACACTTAGTCATTTTAATATCACAAAAGACATTCGTGTGATTCCCAATTTTATTGATGCCAGTCGTTTCAAAAAGCAAAAAAAGGATCACTTTAAAATGGCCATTTGTCCTAATGGCGAAAAACTATTGGTGCATACTTCCAATTTCCGCAAAGTAAAACGGGTGGAAGATGTATTGGCTATATTTGGAGGGGTTCGGAAAAAAATTCCAGCTAAGTTATTATTGGTAGGTGATGGACCTGAACGGGTTCGTATGGAACAGATTTGTCGGGAAATGAATGCTTGCAACGATATTCGTTTTTTGGGCAAGTTAGATGTAGTGGAAGAAGTACTTTCGGTATCGGATTTATTTATTATGCCCTCCGAAAAAGAAAGTTTTGGGCTTGCGGCTTTGGAGGCGATGGCGTGTGAAGTTCCTTTAATTTCTACGAACACCGGTGGCCTCCCCGAATTAAATATTCAGGGAAAAACAGGATTTTTAAGCGATGTGGGCGATGTAGAGGATATGATAAAAAATGCTTTATTTATTTTAAAAGATGAAAATTTATCCGAATTCAAAAAGAACGCGCTAAAAAGAGCCAAAGAGTTTGAAGGTGAGGCTATTTTGCCTCAGTATATTGATTATTATGAATACTGCCTGAATAATCAGTATAAGATGGTTTAGTTTTATTTTTTTTTCATAGAATAATGCAAAAATATTAGTTAGTACAACTTATATTTATGAAATAAGTTATATTTGCAATATATTTAAAAAGGGTGAGCGATTATAAACCCACACTATATATCATGGATACTTTTGAAAACAAGAATTCAATTAAGCCAAAAAATACCGGTTCCGGGAGCATGTTTAGTAATCCGGTGTTAGAAAAATTATCGAGAACAAATGCTGCTATACCCATTACCATGTTTTATGTCATTCCTGTACCCTTGATGGTATATGGGAACCTCTATTCTTCAATGTCGCTTTTGCACCTGATGATTTTGTTTGTAAGTGGTGCATTCTTTTTTACTTTTTTAGAATACATGCTGCATCGTTATGTTTTTCACATGAGCACAGAAACAGAGTTCAGAAAAGAGCTTCAATACAAGCTTCATGGTTTGCATCATGATTATCCAAAAGACAAAGACAGATTGGCAATGCCGATTTTAGCAAGCATCACACTCGCGATTGTTTTGTTTACGTTGTTTTATTTCACCATGGGAAACAATGTAGTTGGATTCTTACCTGGAGTTATGGCCGGTTATTCTACCTATTTATTAGTGCATTATGTTGTACATGCTTATCCTCCTCCAAAAAATTTCATGAAAGGGTTATGGATCAATCATGCTGTCCATCACTACAAAGAAGGAGATCATGCTTTTGGGGTATCTTCTCCTCTATGGGATTATGTATTTGGTACAATGCCTAAGAAAAAAACAAATTGATTATTTGAGAATGGTAAAATCGGATAACGAAATAACCCCATTTACATTTCATCAAATTATCAAATTGAGATAATGTCTGCACAAACTCCCGAAATTAAAAGAGTCACGACACACCAGCTTCAGGAAATGAAGATGCGTGGCGAGAAAATAACAATGCTTACTTGCTATGACTATTCAATGGCAAGAATTTTAGACGCAGCTGGAGTAGACGTAATGTTGGTAGGAGATTCTGCTTCCAATGTAATTGCTGGCCATGAAACCACACTTCCTATTACCCTAGATCAAATGATTTATCATGCCTCGGCAGTGATAAGGGCTGCAACAAGAGCCTTTGTGGTAGTAGATTTGCCTTTTGGATCGTATCAGGGAAACTCCTCCGAAGCGTTGCGGTCTGCCATTCGTATTATGAAGGAATCCGGTGCTCACGGAATTAAAATGGAAGGTGGAGAAGAAATTAAAGAATCTGTTTTAAGGATTCTTAGTGCTGGTATACCTGTTATGGGGCATCTTGGATTAACCCCTCAATCTATATACAAATTTGGCACCTACGCCGTAAGGGCTCGTGAAGTGGAGGAAGCATTGAAGCTTGAGAAAGATGCGGCCATACTCCAAGAGTGTGGGTGTTTTGGTATTGTGTTGGAAAAAATTCCTGCAGAGCTGGCCAAAAGAGTAGCTGAAAACCTTAAAATACCAATTATAGGGATTGGCGCAGGCCCTTATGCGGATGGGCAGGTGCTGGTTACCCATGACATGCTTGGAATTAACAAAGAGTTTCAACCACGATTTTTACGTACCTATGCCGATCTTCACACAGTAATGACTACCGCTGTACATAGCTATATTCAAGATGTGAAAGCAAAGAGTTTTCCGGGAGAAGGGGAGTTTTATTAATGGATAGAACTATTCCGAAATAGATAATTACAACATTATTAGCTACCTTTGAAACTATAAAACTGCCCTTCCTGTTTGGAAGAATAGGAATAAATTGACAAGAATATATGGAAACGAAAAAAAGAATTGTAAATGTATATACGGAAGCCAATCCTAATCCAAATTCTTTGAAGTTCTGTGTAGAATTCCAATTGGTGCCTGAATCGGTAGATTTTCCAACTTCTTCCAGTGCCGTAAATTGTCCTTTAGCCTCTGACCTTTTTCGTTTTAGCTTTGTAAAACGGGTATTTATTTCTTCTAATTTCATCACCGTGACCAAGTCCGACGACATTGATTGGTTTGACGTAACACCAATGATAAAGTCGCTTATAAAAGGATATTTGGAAGAAGGAAAATCTCTTTTTATAGAAATCCCTGCAAGTGCCAGTTTTGAAATAAATCCGGACGAACCAGAAGTGATACAAAAAATAAAAGTACTGTTGGATGAATACATTCGTCCTGCTGTAGAGCAAGACGGTGGTGCTATAAATTTCAGTTCTTTTGAAGATGGAGTAGTAAAAGTTCAACTTCAAGGGTCATGCAGTGGTTGCCCCTCTTCAACCGTAACATTAAAAGCAGGAATTGAAAATTTATTAAAACGAATGGTTCCTGAAGTAAAAGAAGTAGTGGCAGAAGGGGTTTGATTGGCCATTTTTAAAATACATTAAAATAAAAAGCACGAATGCTTAGAGGCAATAGGTGCCACGATAATTATCCTACTCGATTCTCTTTTCTTTTTTTCCTCTCCATAAATATTCATTACCTTTACAGCACTTTACTGTTGGAATTATAAACCAGCATAGGATTCTGTAGTGTGTTATGTAAATAACGCTACTATATTAAGATAAAAAATACAAATGAAGCTTTATAGCACTAAAAACACGAATGCGCAAGTAAGTTTGAAGGAAGCAATATTTAAAGGGCTTCCTTCTGATAATGGCTTATTTATGCCTACTGAAATACCTGTCTTACCTAAGAGTTTTTTCGAAAATATAGAACAATATACTTTTCAGGAAATTGCTTTTGAAGTAAGCAAAGCTTTGGTAGGAGAGGACATTCCCGACAAAGACCTTCGGGAAATAATCAACGATGTCATTACCTTCGATGCCCCGGTAGTACATATAAAAGACAATCTTTATGTTTTGGAGTTGTTTCATGGACCATCTTTTGCCTTTAAAGATTTTGGAGCACGTTTCATGGCAAGGTTGGTATCCTATTTCTTGCAAAAGGAAAACAAGGAAATAAATATTCTTGTGGCTACCTCCGGCGATACAGGAAGTGCTGTGGCGCAAGGTTTTTTGAATATGCCGGGTATAAAAGTAACCATTTTATACCCTAGCAAAAAAGTAAGTGATATTCAGGAAAAGCAATTGACTACATTAGGTCAAAACATTACTGCTTTAGAAGTAAGCGGAACATTTGACGATTGTCAGAGAATGGTGAAAGAAGCTTTTTTAGACAAAGAGCTGAATGAAAAATTGAATCTTTCTTCTGCTAATTCTATCAATATAAGTCGTCTCATTCCCCAATCATTTTATTATTTCTATGCCTATTCTCAGCTGAAAAAAACAGGGAAACCTCTCGTATTTTGTACCCCAAGTGGAAATTTCGGGAATATCTGTGGAGGGTTGATTGCAAAAAGAATGGGACTTCCTATTCAGAAATTTGTTGC
>DATHPH010000186.1:0-8177 GCA_035484095.1 Cytophagaceae bacterium
CTTCGTAATAGGAAAAATCTTTCTCCTTCAATTCTTTTAACAAAGGCTCTAACCCATCTTTCCTGAATTCTGCATTTAGCTGTAATCGTATTTCCGGTGCAACTTTAGGGATGTTGTCCAACCCTTCGGAAAGTGCTTTGATATATAAACCGGAACCTCCAACCAACACCACAATAGAATGTTTTAGAAAAATATCGTCCAATAATTTTAGTGCTTCGGATTCGTATTGACCTGAGGTGTATTCCTCGTGAACACTTAGATTGTTAATAAAATGATGTTTTACAAGTCTTAATTCTGCTTCAGTAGGTTTTGCGGTACCAATATTCATTTCTTGATAAAATTGCCTGGAATCAGCAGAGATAATTTCTGTGTTATAATGTAAGGCAAGTTGAATCGCCAGGGATGTTTTGCCCACGGCTGTTGGTCCAGCCACAATAAGAAGGTATTTATTTTTATGCGCTTCCATTTCCCTTACTTCTTTACATCAATATATTTTAGATAAATTTTCACTGGAGATGAAAATTATTTTCGGTATTCCTTTATTGAATGTCTTTATAAATTTTCAACAACAAAGACTCTTCGTTCTCCCAGTTTAATTCCGCTGAAGCAACGACCGTATTTTTTTTCCATTCTTCCAGTTTTTCAGGATTGGAAAAGATACCTTTTACGGTATTGGCAATTTCTTCAGCTTGATGTGAATAGAGAAAGGTACCAACGTTGTATTTTTCCACTACATTTTTCATTTCCAAAAGAGTACTTGTTAATACCGGAACACCTGCCTGAATGTAATCAAAAATCTTATTGGGCAAACAATATCGGTAACTGATATTTGTATCCTTTTCGATGGATATTCCCAGGGTTGCCAAAGAGGTATATTGCGGTAAGGATTCGAAGGGCAATTGACCAATTAGTCGAACTCTGTTTTGTAATTTCAATTTCAAAATTTTAGCATGAACATTTTCATAAACATCGCCTTTGCCAATAATTATAAATACAAATTCGTCCAAATAGAGCATTGCTTCTACCATCTCTTCAATTCCTCTGTCTTTGTTTACAGCACCTTGATATAAAATAATTTTTCTGTCTCCAATCCATTCCGGCCGAGCTACCGGTTTCGGTTTTACGGTATAGCTCATTGGAAGATTTCTTATTACGGAAACAGGAACGTTGTATTCTTCTTCAAACAATTTTCTTTTCGATTCATTTTCAGTATAAATATATTTTAATTTTGGAAAAATGAATCGCTCCAAACCTTTCCAAACGCCTCTTACAAAAGGTCTGTCTATCAATTCAGGAACTCCTGTAAAATATTCATGATTGTCGTATACAAGGGGAATATTTTTCAATTTTGAGATAAGGTAGTTTGGTAACAAGGTATCAAGGTCATTGGCCACTAAAATATCTGCTTTAGAAAATAAAAGAAAAAAGAAAAGGCGAATATTATACTCCATGTAAAATAAAAATCCTTTCTCAAAAATCAATCTAAATCTTTGGGCGGTATATAATCTATTGCTTAGTGGTGCACTATCATTTTTCTGTCTTCCAACCAAAACAATCGCATATCCTTCTTTGTCAAGGCTGCTGCAAACCTTGTGTACCCTTTGATCTGTAACCAAATCGGTCGTGACGGATACAATTATTTTTTTAGCCATTTAACAAAAAAAGGTAGTTCGTTTTTCTTAATGCGGAGATATTTTCTTTCCTGAGCCCCAAAACTCCGGTAAAAATTTCCTACTCCGGGATCGTTCGAGCCTGCGAAATCAAAAATAATATTTTTAGAAGAGTGTTCTTCTATTACTTTTGTACACAAAAAATACATCGCTTTCTTATCCCTTGCTTCTTCTGTACGACCTGAAAAGGAAAATATAATTCTATTTTCAAACATGAAAAAAAATGCACCTACCAACACGGTTCCTTTTTCATCCTTCACATGCCATACTTCGGCTTTACCTAATAATAGCAAGCCTTCTACGAGCCTTTGTAACGTATTATAATTTTTTTGCTTAATATTCGTATAAATATGACCTTTGTTTTTTTGAAACATCTTTATAGTAAGAAGCGTGTCTTTCGTTTTCTCAATAGTGAGATTATTTAATAAAGACTTTTTTACCTGCCATCTCGTATCTAACTTATACTTCTTTCGTAGCTCTTCATACGAATTATTTAGTGGCACTTCATAATTAATCATTTGCGTTTGATGAAATCCTTCCACCGAAAACGTATTTTCGTAATTAAGATTCATCTCAATGTACTTGTATTTTTTTGAAAGAATTGCCAGGAATTGACTTACTTTATCTTGTGTTATTTCGCGTTCTGAAAAAACACCCAATTGCTGTGCAAACATTGGTTGATAAACATACTTCAAAAAAAATTTTTGCCCCTTTGTCACCGGCATAACAGAACAATAATCGTCCTCTACCAATGCATCCCATCCCTCGCAAACCAAATCAAGGTACCAAGTATAAGCATAAAAATTTTTGTTGACAGCCCTTTCGATAAGGGCATCCCACTTTGTACGATTTATAGTATCATGTTTTATATAGTGTATCATTATACTTCTATCTCAAAATCACTTTTTCGTGGCTTCATATCCTTCCACTGAATTCCGGTTATCTTTCTAAATTTATAAAAACTGTATCCGAAAATCAACAAATACGCTAACGTAGATGCCAAGGCGACTCCTTTTAATTGGTAATTTTTCAAAAATAAATATAAGAACGTACTATTAAAAACCAAGCCTATCAGAGAGGCGGTATTATTGATGTGAAATTTACCAATGCCAGAAAAATACGCAGAAATAATTCTTTGAATAGAAATTGCAAAAATCCCGATCAGCATAATTAATACAATACTTCGTATATTTTGAAAGTCGTTCCCCAGTACATCGGTGTATAATTTATTTGGAATGAGCGCTAATACAAACACGGGGAAAAAAGTTATTAAAATATTTAGCCGAAGGAGCTGAAAGCTTATTTCCTTGGCAACAGTATTATTTTTTTCAGCAGAAATTTTTGTATATCCAACGGTAGAAAGACTGCTGCTAATAAGCCAAATAGATTCTGAAAGAATGACACAAGTTGAAAATAAACCTAGTTTTTCTTCACTCAAAAATAAAGCAATGAAGTAATAACTTAACCGGTAATTTAAAAACTGAATCAAATTACTAAATTGAGCTGAAAATCCTGTTTTTAAATAATACCACCAATTTTTATTCTCCTGGATTGCATTTTCTTTTTTTAAAACGTTTACATAAAAAAAACTTAGAAGGAATAAAATGCTGTACGATGCTGTTAAAGAAATAAGATATTCGTGCAATCCTGTTTTCGCTTGCAGCACAAAATAATAGAAGACCAAAAGAAAAACTATAGCTACCTGACTAATATTGATGAAATTGAAAAGACTTATTTTTTGAAATCCTAAAAGAAAGTGTGTATTGATGGAAAGAAGACATGATAAAATTGCAATTACTAATAAAAAATAGTAATCATGGTACGATACCAAACCCATCCATAATAAGATAAGACTTACGATCAAAGCCATGGTCAATGCCCATATATAGGATAATGTAAATAAATACCCGGTATTGACTTTGGTCGTTAAATAAACGATGGAAGGACCCCCAATTATACTGGCCAACAGCATAATAATGGTTTGATTCGTGAGGAACAATGAAATCTCTCCTCTAACGGCACTTCCTCCATACCTTGCTGTAAGAATAAGCAGCAAAAAGGAAAACAAAGCGATGAGTACCTTGGAAGCAAACGTTTGGATTATCTTAAAAACCATTCTTCTCGCTTTTTAACAGATGAGTATATATGTCGAAAAAGGTTCTTCCAACTTCTTCGTTTGAGAATTTTTTAACGATGTAATTTCTTATTTCATGCGGATTGTAATGAGTATAAGTATCCAACATGCGATCTGTTTTATCTATCAGATCAGCATCGTCTTCGGGTTTTATAAGCAAGCCATTATGTGGATGAATTACTTCTGAAATTCCTCCTACATCAGGTGCAATAACAGGTTTTCCGCAAGCCATTGCTTCTAACAGTACGGTCGGCTGAATTTCAAAACGACTAAACATAATCATAAAACTGCACGAAGCATAATACATAGGAAGGTTATCGTTTGGAATATATCCTATAAAATCAATGTACCCCTCTAGCTGATTATTTTTAATTATTGCCTTGATTTTCGCTTCGTCTTCTCCCGTTCCAATGATTACAAATTTAAAATCGGTTCTTTGATGGTACAAACGCATCATTACCCGAATCATACCCGTCACATTTTTATGTTCGTCGATCATACTTCCTACAAAAAGTATTTTAGCTGGATTCGGTTTTGAAGTAGTTTTGTAACAAAATTTTTCAACATCTACTACATTGGGAACAATACTATATCGGCCTTTTATTTTATGAAATTCCATTGCTCGTCTGAGTGCTTCCGAAACCGGCATAAGCACCGAAGCTTTTTTTGCTATAAAGGAGGTGATTTTTTTACGTAGAAAACCTTTGTAGGCATTTCGCACCGGTAAATATCCTGTCCAATGTTCTGTAACAACAAATTTTACTCCCTGAAAAATTTTTATAAAAAAGGCAACAATGGCTGGTCGTAAAAAAACATGAACATGTACTACGGATGGTTTTCCTCCTATACTTTTACATACATTTTTATATCCCAGAAACGAGCACCAGGCATATAAAAATAATTTTGCTATTTTATCTAAAGCAGAAAATCCTGTAATGTTTTTTTTGTAGTAATATCGAATCGTTGGAATGTCATCTTCCAGGCTTTCAATTTTTTCATACCAACTTTTTTTTAAATGTTCGTCCACAATTACATATAAGACACACACGGGAATATATTTTACAATGGCTTTGGCGTGTCTTTTGACAAATATCCCATTCAATGGATCGTTTCGGCAAGGATACCATTTCGGTAAAAACAAAATATACGGTTTCATCTTCTTAAATGGTAAATACCTAATTTTGGTAAGACGTAGTCATTTTTTTAAATCTAGGCGTAATGGACTTACTTGATTAATGCGAACTATAATTTAAAAAAGTATGATAATCCCTTATATAGTCCTTCTCGTTGTATTCTGAGGAAGATAAACATAAGCCAATAGCATCCTTTGTGTAGTGTAAAACCCGCCAATAAAAATGAGGTATTAATAATCCAACATTCGGATTGTCCAGGACATACTCATAAATCTTCCGGCTTTTGCTCTCAAGGGAAATTTGTATTTTCCCTGATAAACAAATTAATAATTGCTTTGAAGCTATATGTGCATGATTTCCCCTTTCTACCGACTCTGGAGTATTATAGGTCCAATAAACTCTTTTGATTTCAAAGGGGACATTTGCAAAAGTCTGCGCAATGGAAATATATCCGATTTCTTCCTCGCCAATTTTTTGAAGTTCTATAAGACAGGGTTCTTGCATGTGTGAACGGTACTAAATAATATAACGAATGTTCAAGGTAATGTAAAAACAATTGTTTAACAAATATGATATTGGCTTTTACGGGAAGATTTTCTTTTGGATAAAATCTAAAAGAAAATCTTCCCGAATTTAAATTTACAAAGCTTCCCATAGCTTTGTTTTCGCATGAAATAGCTGTTGATTATAAGCATTTTATTCGTTATATTTGTTTACATCCTAAAGTGAAAAAGCACGTGAATCCGGAGAACACTATTACACAAACGCAACAGGACGAAATAAATTTTCTAAAACAAAAAGTTCTAGAGCTGGAAAGCCAGCAGCATAACAAAGACCTTATCCTTCGGGAATCCGAAAAAAGACTTCAACAGGCGCTGGAACAAATTGGCGCTTTTGCCATTTCCATCAATCAAGATGATAAAATAACGTATTGTAACGACGCATTTCTTGCATTTACAGGTTGGGATAAAGAAGAAATCATTGGAAAAGACTGGAGGACGCTTCTTTCTATTGAAGAGGAGGTGGAGCAAGATAACCATGAACTTCATCAACTCATTCAGCAGGGAAATCTTATAAACCGTATTAAAAGAAAGATAAAAACATCGGACGGAACAATAAAAAATTTACGGTTTAACATTGTATACCAAAATAATTCCAATGGAAATATAACCGGTACAACACTTATCGGAGAAGATACTACCGAAAAAAGAAAAAAAATCAAAGCACTGAAAGAAGGCGATGAACAATTAAAAGATCTTTTTGAGAATGCAAACGACTTAATTCAATTATTTTCGTTGGATGGAAAAATTCAACTTGTAAATAAATCCTGGAAAGAGATTTTTCAATATTCGGACGAAGAAATCGTCAATCTTAATTTCCGGGATCTCATTCATCCTGATTATTTAGAAGACACATTAGCGCATCTCGACAATATTTCCAAGGGCAAAAAAGATGATAAATTTGAGACGGTACTTACCTCCAAAACCGGGCGGAATATCAATGTGATCGCCAGTGTAAACGTTCGTTATGAAAAAGAGTTGCCTGTACTTTTCAGAGGTATTTTTCATGACAATACTGAACACATGCGTTCGGAAAGAGCGCAAAAGCTTTATTACAAGATCTCTACACTTGCCATAAATTCAGATAATCTTGAGTCTCTTTTGTATAATATTCACATGGAGTTAAAAGACCTTATTGCGGTCAATAATTTCCATGTGGCACTCTACGATAAAGATAAAAACTATTTAAATTTCCCTTACTATGTAGACGAAACACAAGGTGAAAAGAACACAACCTTTAAACGTCCTATCGGAAAAGCCCTGACAGAATACTCTCTTTTTAGTGAAAATCCTACTTTCTTATACGAGGAAGATATTTTACTTCTTGCAAAAGAAAAAACAGTAGAACTTCTTGGACCCGCTCCCAAAATATGGTTGGGTGTGCCGTTGAAATTAGAAAACAGGACCATCGGTGTCATTGCCTTAAAAAGTCATAGCGATCGCAATAAATACAAAAAACGTCATTTGGAATTATTGGATTTTATTTCCGGACAAATAGCGTTGGTGATTGAAAGAAAAAGGAATGAAGAGAAAATAATTGCCCAAACGGCACGTCTGAATGCTATTTTCGAAAGTAGTTCACACCTTATCTGGTCTGTAAATCGTGCACGTGGACTTACCTCTTTTAACCATAATTATGCGGAAGCAATTTATAATAAGTACCATATTTATCCCGAACAAGATTTTACTTCCGAAAATCCAAAAATACTGATGCTCTCTGATGAAGAATACCATGATTCGGTCAATCAATGTTATAGAGCAGCGTTTGAAGGGAGACCGCAACATTATGAAACCAAGGGACGAAAAAAAGATGGTCGCGAAATATGGAGAGAAACTTATCTAAACCCGATATTTTTACCGGATGGAAGAATTGAAGAAGTGTCCGGAATTTCGCACGACATTACCGAGAAAAAAAGGTATGATATTTCGCTTCAGGAAAGTGAAGAAAAATTCAGAAATATTTTCGAATCTTTTCAGGATATTTATTATCGTACCGACATTTACGGTAAAATTGTGATGATGAGCCCATCCGGATGTGAAATCAGTGGCTATACACACGAAGAAGTAATAGGGAAAAACATAACCGATTTTTATGTAGGTACGGACAAACAATTCAACATTATCAAAAGATTATTAATGCATGGTTCTATTAAAAACTATGAAAGTAAACTTTTGCTGCGGGACGGTTCTGTCATACAAGCGATTTCAAACATCCGCTTTATATACAATAATGATGGGAAACCAGTAGCTATTGAAGGAGTTGCAAGGGACATTACCTTTCTTAAAAAGGCAACCGAAGAGCTTTTAAAAGCCAAAGAGATTGCAGAAAAATCACTTAAAGTAAAAGAGAACTTTCTTGCCAATATGAGCCATGAAATCCGGACTCCTATGAACGGGATGATTGGCATGATTGACCTATTAATAGAAACACCTCTGAATGCAGAACAAAACAAATATATTCTTACTATTAAAAAGTCATCGGAAACATTACTTCGGATACTGAACGATATACTTGATTTGTCAAAAATGGAAGCAGGAAAGATGCAGCTTCGCCTTACTTCTGTTAACCTTGAAAGCACGGTAGAAAAGCTTCATGCACTGTTTTCTCAGCAAGCGCATCTGAAGGGCATGGAATTGGTTTATTCGATTGATTCAAATGTGCCGCGCTATATCGTAGCCG
>DATHPH010000187.1:0-1964 GCA_035484095.1 Cytophagaceae bacterium
AGCACAAGCGCTCTCCGGATCTTTCACTGCGAATGAAGGCAAACTCCCATGGCCGGTAGTAAAAGGAAGTATTGCTCAACACTTTGGCAAGCAATCACACCCAGTCTTGAAAGGTGTCTATGTTGATAATTTAGGTATAGATATTCAAACCACTAAGGACGAATCTGTGCGAACGGTTTTTCAGGGAAAGGTGATTACAGTTGCGGAAGTGCCTGGGATGAATAAAGTTGTGATGATACAACACGGAGAATACTTTACTGTTTATGCAAAAATGAAAACGGTTTCAGTAAAGGTGGGAGACGAGGTAGCATACAAACAAGCGCTCGGTACTGTCTATACCGACAAAGATGAAGTCACTCAATTGCAATTTCAGATCTGGAAGAATAATAGTAAATTGGATCCTGAAAACTGGCTTTATAAAAAATAGCCTCTATGGAATTAAGTCTAACTACACCTGCCCTTTTATTTCCTACTATTTCTCTTTTGATGCTCGCATATACCAATCGCTTCATAGCCATTGGAAATAGAATTCGTACTTTGCATTTGCAGCAAAAGCAAAATCCAAACGATACTATTCTTAGACAAATAAAAATACTGCGTATTAGGATACGACTCATCCGAGACTTGCAACTGTGTGGAATAGCTTGTTTATTTAGCAGTGTATTTACAATGTTATTAGTGTACAACAATTTTCATAAAGTTGCAAAATATAGTTTCGGATTTAGTTTAATCTTGCTAATGGTATCATTCATGTTAAGCGCAGTTGAAATTATTCTTTCTACTAAAGCACTTTATGTGCAGATTGCAGATTTAGAAAAAGAAGAAACAATGTTTTAAAAAACTAAGCCGAAGAACGATTCATGTGTGGAATTACCGGAATATATGCCTTTAATGAAATAGGTGGTTTTTATATGGTCAACATGGCCAAAGCAATTGACAAGCTGGCGCAAAGAGGGCCGGATGCAAGAGGCTACTTCCTGGAAGATAACATTGGACTTGGCCACCGACGGCTTTCTATTATAGATACCGCCTCTATTGCCAATCAACCGATGTTGGATGAATCAAAGCGTTATGTAATTGTGTTTAATGGGGAAATTTTCAATTACAAAGAACTAAAAAAAGAACTAACGGATAAAGGCATTACCTTTCATACCGAATCGGACACGGAAGTTTTACTTCACTATTATATTCTGGAAAAAGAAAAATGTCTGAACCGTTTATTGGGTTTTTTTGCCTTCGCAGTATATGATAAGCAGGAGAAGTCCTTATTCATAGGAAGAGACCGAATGGGTGTAAAACCTCTTTTATTCTACAAAGACGAAAATAAATTTATTTTTTCGTCAGAAATGAAATCATTGTTAGCATACAATATACCTAAAGAGCTGGATGAAGTGTCGCTTTTTCAATACCTTCAGCTTAATTATATTCCAAAAGAACATTCCATTTTTAAAAATGTGAATCGATTGTTACCTGGAGAATACATTTTGATTCGGGATGATCAGTTTATAAAAAAATCTTATTATAAAATCCCCTATTCTGAAAGAAATATCAACAGAACTATTTCATTTGAAGAATCAAAAGAGAAATTATTGGAGTTGTTAGAAGATTCTGTTCGATTAAGACTTATCGCTGACGTGCCCTTGGGTGCCTTTCTGAGTGGTGGTACCGATTCCTCGGCAGTGGTCGCATTGGCCAGCAGGCATACCAAGTATTTAAACACCTTTTCAATTGGTTTTAAAGATGAACCATTTTTTGACGAAACAAAATACGCAAACATTGTAGCGAAAAAATTCAATACCAATCATACAGTATTTTCACTCACCAATCAGGATTTACACGAGCATATATTTGAAGTACTCGACTATCTGGATGAGCCTTTTGCCGACTCTTCAGCCTTGCCCTTTTACATCCTAAGTAAAAAAACCGCAGGTAATGTAAAAGTCGCTTTATCAGGCGATGGAGCC
>DATHPH010000188.1:0-2087 GCA_035484095.1 Cytophagaceae bacterium
TGGCGACAGCTTTCAAAACACCTTTACCCATGTAAGCGTTTTTATCACCGTCTCTAAGCTCTACTGCTTCATGAGAACCTGTAGAAGCTCCTGATGGAACAGCTGCTCTACCCATTACTCCATTTTCTGTGTACACATCTACTTCTACAGTAGGGTTACCTCTCGAGTCAAAGATTTGACGTGCTACGATTTGTTCTATTAAACTCATTGTTATAAAAGATTTAGATTTATATTTTGTTATTTTTTAATAAGGTGGTCAAGAGCAAAACTAAGAGATTCATATCTAATCTTTGAAAATTTTAACCTGACAAGGCAAATATAAAACTATTCAAAGCAAAATGAAAAGTATTTTTGAGTATTTACACAGACTTCCAGCATTGGTTACAATGGATTAAATGACAAAACATTATGTGTTTTATAGCACCATTTGATGCTTCTATTATTTGCATTATTTAATTACTTTTGCGCACCTCACTTCAAAATCCTTTGACAAATCGAGTATGGAGCAGAGATGAAAATGCAATGTTACAATACCTCCGAATTCTGTTCTTATAACACTTTCAGCAAAGATTATTGATAGCATTAACTGATAATTTATATGAAATTTCACACAGATTGTTAAATCAATTTCATTTTAAACAAAAAATAAAAGCATCAAGTAAATGAATATACTAAAAAGATATTCTGAAAATTTAATTAGTACCTATGTCCTGCTTTTGCTTGTGGTATTGCGAATTGTATTGCTCTTCGTATCGCAAACAGACGATGCGGATGCTGTTTCACGGTATCTCCTTGCACTGGATTGGATGAAAGATCCTCACTGGATAAGATCAGCCGTCTGGGGACCTTTTCACTTTTATCTTCTGGGAGAGATTTATGGAACATTAGGGACAGATGTATTATATGGGAAAATCGCTACGTTGGTAGCTTCTCTTTTATGTATGATTCCTTTGTATTTTTTCACCCGAAATTTTTTTAGTAAACCAGGAACTCTTTTTGTCTGCATTTGCTGGTTGAGTTGCCCTGTCATTATGCGCTATAGTTTTATGAATATGGCTGAATTATGGCAAGCCTTATTTATACTTACCGCCATGGCACTCCTGGTGCAAAAAGCAACCAAATACTGGGCATGGACATGTCTCGCTGGCCTGAGTGCTACCATTGCCTGCGGTTTCCGATACGAAGCATGGCTGATAACTTTTCTTATCAGTCTTCCTTTGCTACTGGAAAAGAACTGGAAAGCATTTTTCCTCTTCGGTATAGTGGCGGGACTCTTTCCTATCTACTGGTTATACAGCTCTTATTTGTCTACTGGTGATGCATGGTATAGTCTTCACGCTTCAGTGGAATGGAACATCAATAAATCCGGTGTAAATGATCTTATAAAATGGGATACCTATTGGGCGCGCTCTTTATTTTTCCCAGTATCGGTATTTATTGGAGGAGGAATTATTTGTGGAATACTTGTTTACAAAAGCATATTTTTACTTTTCAAAAACAACGTACCAAATACATTAAAATTTTGGTCATTCCCATTCCTGATTCTCCTGATTGTCTTTATTTACAAGGCTTACAATGGCACATTACTTTGCCAGCACCGCTTTACTATTTCTTTATTTTTACTGTCGTTGCCTTTCGCAGCTTCGCTAATAGATTACAAAACAAAAGCCTATCATATTCTCCCCTTCCTGGTGCTTTTGTCAATTCCGTTATCTTTTATAAATATTTTTTTTCCTGTATCCGTTATCGTGGTAAAAAGTAGGACACCAAAAATTTTCAAAGAAGTATTTCTGAGCTGGCCACTTCATGCAGAAGCTGTTCCATATATTCACGACAACGTCAGCAAAGAAATAAGCAATGCAATCGACCAATTCGGTTCAAAACACCATCCGCTTATCCTCGATTTTTATTCCTGGTCAGGCACCTATTACGTAGCTGAACAGCAACAAGCTCATTCGGAAGAAATCTTTATCTCATCAGGCGCTACACATGTAAACGATCAGAAAGAGTTGTATGTTTTTATATCAAAAAATCCTTCCGGTTTATTATTACTGAAAGCAAAATCAAAACTACATCATTATTTATTT
>DATHPH010000189.1:0-1627 GCA_035484095.1 Cytophagaceae bacterium
TTGTTGAATATGTTTCAAGAAATAAAATTTAAAGAGAGTAAAAGAACTTTGACTCGTTTATTTAATAAAAAATAGTCTTAAAACACAAAAGGATTACGCTCAAAATTCCTTCTAGAAAACACATTAGTACGGCAATAAAATGAATATAGGCTATTTCTCAAAAAAACTTAACGCTTACATCGCCTATGCACCAATTCAAAAAATTGAATAAGGCTCCTTCCTATTTTGCATCAAATAACTCTTTGTTCTTTAATCTCAAATCAGGGAAATTGACATTAAAAATATCTTTAAACAAGTCGGTAACCAAATAATCAACCTGACGATTTTTGAAACTTTGATTGGTATAGTAGGTATTGATCTCGTCATAATTTATATCTGTATAGAACATTTTTTCACATTTATTAAATACATTATTGGAGATTTTCACTTCATTTTTTATAGCCTTATCCTTCAGATTTTCATCTTTCATAAACAAACCTGTTTTAAATCCTGAAATCACAGAATTGTAAAGTGATAAATTGCAGTCTTTCCCCACATAAACGGCTTCTTTGCAAAAGGCAACTGAAGATGTTGTATTTATATTGTCCGCAATTACCAAGGTAAGATTTGAAACGGAAAAAGAAGAAATTTTTCTCGATGGATCCATGGTAGACTTACTTCCTGAATAACTGTCTGCCTCAATACATCTTGATCCTGAAAAATCACCAATTAAAGGATGACGATACGCCACTGCAAATTGAACACGTCCATTATACCCAAAATTAAAATCAAAGTCATCGTCCGTGCAGCGGTAAGAGTAAATATTTTTTAGATTCACTGTGCCTCCAAATGTTTCAAACGAATCATCGTTGGAATAACTTACCTGAACATTTTCAACAATCGTACTTTTCCCAATACCAGCCAATGTCAATCCATTCAACTCCTGATCTTTGCTGATTTTATTTCCAGGATATTCTATTCTTACATATTTTAAAGAACCTGAGTTATCATTATCGTCATTGCCTCCGTACAAAGCATATTTGCTGTCAATCCCATATTCAATGGCCGACACACCGCCAAGTTTATTTATTTCCGCATTGCCCAATATAATAATCCCTCCCCAGTCACCGGGCTTTCTTTCCCCCACCGATTTATTTGAGGTAAAAATAATCGGATCAGTTTCTAAACCATTGGCTACTAATTTTGCTCCTTTTGTAATCACCAATGTGCCACAGGTTTCAAAATCGCCTCTTATAACCGTTCCGGGTTCAATCGTAAGAACAGCGTTATTAGTAACATATACAACGGCATGAAGCAAATAAGTATTTCGCTTAGACAAGGTAGTATTTTTATCGATGATGTTTGGAAGCGTTATATTCGTTGGCATGTATGCAATACCGTTGGGTTTGTAATTCGTCCACCCTCTCGTCCAATCCTCATCGCCAAAAGCTCCCACATACTTCACATATTGAATATACTGCGCTTTCAAAGGCGTGAAACTTACCGTAAAAAAAAGTAAGCAGTAAACTAAAAAATTTGTTTTCATATAGTTACTTTAAAATAAAATTCTTTAATAATCTTTGCCGATCGCCAGTTTTCTAATTGTATCTTCAAAGAACAAAATTGACCATACAATATTTGGCTTGTC
>DATHPH010000190.1:0-5563 GCA_035484095.1 Cytophagaceae bacterium
CGTTTAAGAGATGAGTATAGGTAATCCGTAAAATCGGAATTGCCAGTACATTACTTTTTTGTTACCATAATTAATGATAAATTTATTCTTATGTCAGAAGTACTTTCTATTCTAAAAAATCCTCTTAAATTCAACATTTTCATGTTGACAAAGCTCCCCTTGGGATTTCTCACCGGACTTAAGGTGGAAGCAATATCGGAAGAAACAGCAGTTGTTTCGATTCGATATAAATACCTTACCAAAAATCCTTTCCGATCTATTTATTTTGCTTGTCTGGCAATGGCAGGCGAACTCGCCTCCGGTGTTTTAGGATTGGTTCAGGTGTATGGTTCAAAACCTGCTGTTTCAATGCTTGTAGTAAATATGGAGGCGTCGTTTACAAAAAAAGCAGTCGGAAAAATAAGGTTTACCTGTAACGATGGGCTGGTGATAAAGCAATGTATTGAAGAGAGTAAAAAAACCGGGGAGGGAAAAACAGTGGTGGCTACGAGCATAGGGCTGGATGAGCTGGGACAGGAAGTTGCTGTTTTTAAAATTACCTGGTCGTATAAAGCGAAAGTATAAAACAGAAGCCTATGTCAGATTAAAATGGTATCTTTGTCGAACATTAAAGATACCATTTTGACTACATTTTCTGAATTAGGCATTACGCAGGACCTTATTAAAGGCCTGAATGAGAATAAAATTTTTACGCCCAGCGAAATACAAAAAAAGGCAATCCCTTTTTTGTTGGAACACGGTACTGATTTAATAGCGCAGGCTCAGACAGGTACTGGAAAAACAGCAGCTTTTGGTCTTCCACTGTTACAACAAGTAGATCCAACCAACCGAAATGTGCAAGCATTGATCCTTTCACCTACGCGTGAACTTGGTCAACAAATTGCGAAACAGCTTTTTAAGTTTACAAAATTTTCTACGCAAATATATGTTGAAGCCGTATACGGAGGAGCTCCCATAGAAAAACAAATCAGCTCTTTGCAACGACCTACTCAAATCGTCGTGGCCACTCCGGGTCGATTGGTAGATTTATTAGAGAGAAAGGCCATTGATCTACATTATGTAAAAACGGTAGTATTAGACGAGGCGGACGAAATGCTCAGCATGGGGTTCAAAAAAGACCTGGACTATATTTTGGAGCAAACACATGGAAAGAGAAATACCTGGCTTTTTTCTGCTACCATTCCGGAAGGACTGAAAGACATTATAAAAAATTATATGTCCCCTACCGCTCATAGAATTCAAATTGATAAGAAAAATCAAGTAAACAAGGACATAGAGCATCATTATGTTCTTTGTGATGATGCGGACGATAAACTGGAGGTACTTCTTTATTTTTTAAAAACCCAGGGTGAAAATCGGGGAATTATTTTTTGCAAAACAAAAAACAGTACCCAAATTTTAGCCAAACAACTTTTGGCAAAAAATATTTCAGCAGATGCATTGCATGGAGATCTCTTGCAAAAAGAAAGAGATAAAGTAATGAGGGCATTTAAAAATGAAAAACTTCGCATTTTAGTTTCAACGGATGTTGCTGCCAGAGGAATAGATGTAGACAACCTCTCCTACGTTGCACATTACCAGCTTCCGGATGAATTGGAATATTATACGCATCGAAGTGGAAGAACAGCAAGGGCAGGTAAGAAAGGCCTATCAATCATTTTGGCAACAGAATCCGAAGTGAAGCAACTAAAAAACATAGAGAAAACACTTGGCATTTTTATTAAGGAAGTTCCAAGGTAGTAGCAGGTATTGAAAATAAAATCAGGAAAACGAAAACCAAATCATTCCAAAACACTGAGAAAAACAGAAGGTCTTCAGTTCTCCAGAAGAAACTAATCGTAGAGTTTATTCATTGCGGCAATCACCAACGGCATTACGAAACAATAAAGTCAGCACTTGACGAGTGAACAAATCATTTTTTTTCTATTTGAAAAATAAATACCTCCCTTTAACCAAAAATCCCGACAGTTGATTTGAAGATATACAGTTAGTACTTTAATAATATATATATTCGATCCATTGTTCACATGAATTTGATATTTCAAATTTATTCTTTCGTTATTCTATCAATTTCTTCTGCCGAATACGTAAACATATTTCCACCTTTGGTTTGAATTTTTACAAATTTAAATGGAACTTTTTCAATGATAACACCTGAAATCACATCGCCATTTTTTAAATACAACACATCCGTCAAACTAGTATTGTTATTATTATCCTGCCAGTTTGAGTGATTTATACTCTGATTTGTATAAGGAATTGAGTGATTGTCCGTAGTTATAGAGTAGGTATAATTTTTATAATTCTCCTTGGATATTCCTTTTTCCCTAAGATCGGGTTTCCAAACCGCCCCGGTAATTAAATCAAGAGTCATACCCCAAGGAAGTGGTACACCACCTACCAGTCCTGTCCAGCAAAGTATGGAAGCTACAAAAGCTCCCCCTCTAAACGTTCTGGATACATAATTTATTTTTTGGTCATCATAACCATTTTCTTTGATGGTAACTTGAAATTTATTTGCTTCCTTTCGTCTAACCTTAAAAATAGCCTCCCCATTTCCTTTTACATTGCCTTTGTAAATAATTTGCGCATTGGGTCTACCAGCAACAACCACATGTGCATTATACTTAGCACCTCCCACAATGGTGGCGCAACTTGAAACCAATACTGTACATAATAAGAAATAACCAATAGCTGTCTTTTTCATTTTAAATTTGATAGTTGAGTTTATAAAAGTAAAAAAATGGTTTTAATATGAAAAATTTAAGTCGTTTATTTTTCAACCAACTTTGTTTATAGTAATATTTCTATAAAGTAATGTTATTTTATGGTTCTTTTACAACTCGAATGAAAAATAATAACAAAAAAATAAGATGTTAAAATACCTGCTACCTAGGAACAATGATTGTCTAAGAAGGATATGAAGGTATAGAAAGGAGAAAAATATTTTATCCTTAAAACCCTAAAAAAACATATTTATAACCCTAATTTAAGACTTAATAAAAGGTTAATATTGTAATTTGATTTCAATGATTTATAATTGAAGAAGTAGTACTTAACAAACCCTAAAACATTAAAAACATGAGCAATAAAATGAGTAATGAAACCAATGCCCTTAATTGGTTTGAAATTCCAGTGAGTGACATTAGCAGAGCAACGCAATTCTATGAAACCATTTTTGATAATCAAATGATGCCCATGGATATGATGGGGATGAAAATGGCGATGTTTCCCGCAGACGGCATGAACGGAAAAGTGGGAGGATCGTTGGTACAAAGTCCAATGCACCATCCTAGCGAAAAAGGTTCCATTGTTTATTTGAATGCAAACCCTGATCTTCAGTTAGTGTTGGACCGCATCGAAAAATCCGACCATAAAATTTTGGTACCAAAAACGTTGATAAATGCTGAGACAGGATATTTGGCCCATTTTATAGACTCAGAAGGCAATGTTATTGGGTTACATTCGAATAACTAAATAATACAAATTTTATTAATGGCGATAGATATCTCCAAACACATTCTGCTGGAAGATGACTTTATTCTTGTTTTGGATAAGCCTTGTGGTCTAATGGTAGAACCGGACAGAAATGGCTTCCCTAATTTATTACAATACGTGAAAGCCTATCTAAAAACATCGGCCGGACCCAACGTTGATGTTTATGCTCAGCACCTTCATCGTTTGGACAGACCTGTAAGTGGTGTTATTTTATTTGCCAAACAAAAATCCGTCTTACGAAATCTAAGCGAGCAATTTGCCCAACGTAGTGTACGAAAATATTACCAGGCCATTACCAGTCATCCGCCTTCCCTCTCTCAAGGAAAGTTGGAACATTGGCACCGAAAAGAAAAAAAGAAGGCTTTAATCAGCAATGATTTCATGCCTTATGCAGAACAAGTGAAACTTGAATATGTAACGGAAGAATACGGTGCAGGACAGGTTTTGTGGAATATAGAATTGCATACCGGGAAATTTCATCAAATCCGTGCTCAATTAGCAACCATTGGTTGCCCGATATTGGGAGATGCGTTGTACGGTTCAATGGTTTCCTATAAAACAGATGCCATCGCCTTGCATGCCTGTAAATTAATTTTTCATCATCCAATAAGCGGAGACGAAATCGAGGTAGAAAAAAAATTTCTACCTTGATTTTCTATATGGAGACCCCTCCTGCTTAAAATATTTTAAAAAAAATTTATTGTAATGTTATTTTATTTCTCCCAAGTTTTAATTTACCGTCCATCTCCAATTGTTTAAGAAGTCTTGAAACCACCACTCTTGCCGTGCCCAACTCATTGGCAAGTTGTTCATGAGTCACTAAAATAACTTTACTTTTACTTATTTCTTCCTTCTTTTTCATCAAGTCAACCAAACGTTCGTCTATTTTTTTAAAAGTAACCGCATTTATAACTTCTAATAATTCTTCAAAACGTTTGTGGTAAAGACGAAAAATATAGTCCAACCATTCAGGAAAATCTTTTATCAACGAACTAACTTTTTCTATTGGTAAAAACAATACTTCTACCTCCTCTTCTGCCACGGCTTTAACTTTACTTGTTTCATGATGCATTCCTCCTAAAAATGACATAATACAACTTTCTCCGGCTTTTATGTAGTACAATAATATTTCCCTTCCATCCTCCTCTGTTCTCATGACACGAACACTTCCTCTAATTACAATCGGGATAACTTTAATGTAACTGTTTTCGCTTAAAACAACTTCCTCATCGTAAAAAATTTTTACCGAACTATACTCCAAAAGCTTTTCCCGAAAACCAGGTGAAGACTTAAACGCTGCTATATTATCCAATAAATCCATAACGCAAAATACAGGATTAATTTTAATTCCTTCTCCTCTTTAGAAATTTCTATACCAAACCTATTGTCTCCATTATTCTAAAGAACATGCGATATTGCTTCCATTTTTTTATGTTAGAATTTCATTTATCTTGAACACGTTAAATATTATTGCTTTTACCATGTATACTATCTTATTAGCGCTCCATTCTGGTTTTCGATGGTTCGTTTTAACAAGTATCCTGTTTACCTTATTCAATGCATATAAGGGATGGTGGTTTCATAAAAAATATACAGCCTTTGATAATTATACAAGACATGCCACTGCGACATTGGCACATATTCAACTCGCTCTTGGAATTTCTTTGTATTTTATTAGTCCCGTAATCGATTACTTTATTAAAAACTTCAGAGAAGCGATTCACCAAAGAGAATTACGTTTCTTTGGACTAGAACATAGTAGCATGATGCTATTGGCAATTCTGATACTCACCATCGGATCCATTAAAGCAAAGAGAAAATCAACGGACAAAGAAAAGTTCAAAACAATCGCTCTTTGGTTTTCCCTTTCGCTCTTTATTCTTTTAACTTCGATCCCATGGGCATTTTCCCCATTGGTCAGTCGACCAAATTTCAGACTTTTTTAGATTATCCCTGCGTCAGAATAAAAGGCAGCTTTCAAAGACAATTTATACCAGAATCTTGCCCAATTTAACACCTTATACATGTTTATTTTAATAATTCCAGGTTCGTTTAACGAAAGTAT
>DATHPH010000191.1:0-2435 GCA_035484095.1 Cytophagaceae bacterium
GTTAGAGGTCAAAGAACAAAAAACAACTGTAGAACCAGAAAAGGTAAACGTAAAACAGTTGCAAACAAGAAAAAAGTTACTAAATAGTAAGTAAGAAATAGTATTATGGCTCAGCAAAATTCATCCGCAGCAAAAAGAAAAGACAAAGCTAAGAAAAGAGTAGTGGTAGTAGAGTCTGTAGGTCAGGCACATATCAAAGCTTCTTTCAATAATATCATTATTTCACTTACCAACGCTTCAGGTCAGGTTATTTCTTGGGCTTCTGCTGGTAAGATGGGATTTAGAGGTTCTAAAAAGAATACTCCTTACGCAGCTCAGGTTTCAGCTCAAAACTGTGGTCAAGTAGCCTACGATTTAGGATTAAGAAAAGTAGAGGTTTTTGTAAAGGGTCCTGGAGCGGGCAGAGAGTCTGCTATCAGAACACTTCAAGGTGTAGGTATCGAAGTGACTTTGATAAAAGACATTACTCCAATGCCTCATAATGGTTGCAGACCTCCTAAGAAAAGAAGAGTTTAAATAATAAGTTATTGATGTCTGGGTTTTAGTTTATAAAAAATTCAGGTTCAAATTCAAAATATACAAAAATGGCAAGGTATACAGGTCCAAAAGTTAAAATTTCAAGAAAATTCGGTGAGCCAGTGTTGGGTGCAGGTAAGGCTTTACAAAAGAAAAGCTATCCTCCTGGACAACATGGTAGAAACAAGAAGCGTAAAGTTTCTGAGTATGCTACTCAGCTTGCTGAAAAACAAAAAGCGAAATATACATACGGAGTGTTGGAAAGACAATTCGCTAAGACGTTTAATTTGGCAGCTCGTAAAGGTGGAATCACAGGAGATAACCTATTGAAGTATCTTGAAGCCAGACTAGACAATACTGTATTCAGATTAGGATTAGCGCCTACAAGAAGATCTGCTCGTCAATTAGTTTCTCATAATCATATTGTGGTAAATGGAGAAGTAGTGAATATTCCTTCCTATATTCTTAAACCAGGTGAAATTATTGCTGTGAGAGAAAAGTCAAAGTCACTTGAATTGATCGGCGACAGTTTGGCTGCTAAAGGAGGTAAAAAATTCTCTTGGTTGGAATTTGAAGCTTCAACCTTAACTGGTAAATTTGTAACGTATCCTACTAGGGATGAAATTCCTGAAAATATCAATGTGCAGTTGATAGTAGAGTTGTACTCTAAATAATAGTATGGATGTTCTGTAATGATATTCAATTACAAATACATCTTTTACATTAACTAAAACTTTAAAAAACTATAAAATATGTCAATACTATCATTTCAAATGCCTGAAAAAGTGGTAATGGAAAAAGCAACAGATTTTCATGGTCTGTTCGAGTTTAAACCATTAGAAAAAGGTTATGGTGTAACGATAGGAAATGCGTTAAGAAGAATTTTACTTTCCTCGTTAGAAGGATATGCTATTACCGGGATAAAAATACCAGGCGTATTGCATGAATTTTCTACAATTCCAGGTGTAGTGGAAGACGTCACTGAAATAATTTTAAATCTTAAAATGGTAAGATTTAAAAAAATATCGGATGTTAACGAATCAAAAATTGTAGTTTCTATCAAGAAGCAAGAACAATTTAAAGCCGGTGATATTGCAAAATTTACCTCTGCTTATCAAATTTTGAATCCCGATTTCGTTATTTGTAACTTAGATTCTTCTACAAGTTTTGATATTGAAATTACTTTAGAAAAAGGTAGGGGTTATGTTTCTTCGGAAGAAAATAAACCTACGGAACAAGTATTTGGTTATATCCCAATTGACGCTATTTTCACGCCAATCAAAAATGTTAAATACAGCATTGAAAATACAAGGGTTGAGCAAAAAACGGACTACGAAAAACTTATTATTGAAATAGAAACGGATGGTTCTATTCATCCGGAAGATGCGTTGAAAGGTGCAGCCAACATTTTGATTAAGCACTTTATGTTATTCTCAGATCAAACAATGACATTGGATTCAGTGAAAGCTGAAGAGGAGTCTGTTGTAGATGAAGAAATGTTGCGTATGAGAAAACTGCTAAAAACTAATATTGCAGATCTTGATTTGTCAGTAAGAGCATATAATTGCTTAAAAGCAGCCGATATTAAAACACTTGGAGATCTTGCCGCGCTGGATATTTCTGATATGATGAAATTCAGAAACTTTGGAAAGAAATCTTTAGCTGAGTTGGAGCAATTAATTTCCGACAAAGGTCTGACCTTTGGAGTAGATGTTGTAAAATATAAATTGGACGAAGACTAAGAATAAAAATAGTTGAGTTGTTAATGAAAAATTAATTAATTCAATAAATAACCCTCGAGTTCATTTGGGGTAAAATTTTAAATTAATATGAGACACGGAAAGAAAATAAATCATTTAGGAAGAACATCACAACATAGACAAGCATTATTGTCGAACATGGCTTCTTCCTTGATTCTG
>DATHPH010000192.1:0-4274 GCA_035484095.1 Cytophagaceae bacterium
AAATTAATGCATTACAGTACTAGTCAGAATTGCATGGGCAAATGGCGCAATTCAATCACCTTTGTTGCAGACGATGCCAACAATAACTTGCACATGTCTAATGCTGATTATCTGGCAACATTTGTTGATTCCGCTTATAAGATATTTAATATAAATAAAATTTATCTGGCAGCCTATCCTCAAACACCTTCTCCAAGTGGAGTAAGAGCACCGGAAGTAAACGCATTGATAGACCAGAGTGCAGACCTGGGCACCTTTGTCATGAATTATAGCGGACACGGAGGTGTGACCGGATGGTCTCAGGAAGCCATTTTTACCAACCAGGATATTGACAGTTGGAGTAACTATGATAATATGCCTTTTATGATCAACGCTACCTGTGATTTTGGACGTTATGATAATCCTGCAGTTGTTTCCGGAGGAGAATTAGTACTTACCAGATCCAACGGCGGTGCTATTGGATTAATCGCTTCGACGAGAGTGGTCTATCAGTATAGTAACCTTGCTTTAAATACTCAAATCTATAATTACATTTTTAAACCTATGTATACCGGGCAAATGCCACGATTGGGAGACATTATAAAACCAACTAAAAACAATAGTTTGTCTGGGGTAAACAATAGAAATTACGCCTTACAAGGAGATCCATCGTTGCGATTGGCTTATCCCTCTCAAAATGCAGCCGTAACTTCCATCAATAATATTGCCGTAACTGCTGTTCCGGATACCTTAAAGGCTCTAAGCAAAATAAGCATACAAGGTACAATCAAAAGTCCGGCAAATGCACTCCTTACGGATTTCAGTGGCAAACTAAATGTAACCGTTTTCGACAAAAAAAGTAATATTACCACTCCCGGTGGAAGCGGCGGACCTCCGTTTACATTTACCATACAAAACAACGCACTCTTTGAAGGCTTGGCGAGTGTAACCAATGGCACCTGGACGGTATCTTTTATTGTACCGAAAGACATTTCTTATCAATACGACTTTGGTAAAATAAGTCTATACGCAGAAAAAAATGCTACCCTGGTTGATGCCGGCGGCTATTATACCAATGTTATTATAGGAGGCACCAATCCGAACGCTCCGATAGATGTAACACCTCCCACGATCAAACTTTATATGAATGATCTAACGTTCGTATACGGAGGTCTCGTGGATGCCAATGCATTATTCATCGCCAATCTAAGCGATGCAAGCGGTATTAACACTTCGAGCTCCGGTATTGGGCACGAAATAGCAGCGGTACTGGACGGAGCGGAAACACCTTTGGTATTAAATAATTTTTATACCGCAAATTTGAATGATTATACAACAGGCTCTGTAAGATACCCCCTCACGGGTTTAGCAACCGGTTTGCATACCATTCAGCTTAAAGCGTGGGACACCTACGATAATTCAGCAGAAGCACAATTGGAATTTGTCGTGGCCAATAATGAAAAAATAGCGTTGTCTCATATCCTTAATTATCCGAATCCATTTTCGACGCATACCGTTTTTCATTTTGACCACAACAGAGCCGGAGAAGAATTAAACGTATTGATCCAGGTGTATACTGTTTCAGGAAAGCTCGTAAAATCACTTCAAACACAAGTATTCGCCAGTGAATCTCATTTTTCGGACCTTGATTGGAACGGACGAGATGACTTTGGAGATCGCTTAGGCAGAGGCGTGTATGTTTACCGCGTTTGGGTAAGTGCACCAAGAGACGGCTCTACCGTTCATAAATTTGAAAAATTAGTGATTTTGAATTAATTATTTCTTAATATCACGCTCTGATAAAGAAGGATTTATTGAATATTTTACCACCTTCTTCTTCATTCAAATTTTTTTTTGCTAAACAATAAACTGTATATTTGGCAGTTATTTTAATTAAAAAACATGACCAAGAAGTTTTTATTCCTTACCGTTATTATTTCAGAATTCGTGATTTATAGTGTATATGCGCAATCAACTAACTTCACTCCAGTAGATAACAACGGGAATCCTATAGATCTGACCGGAAAACATCCTTCGGCACAGGTCATTACAACAGCAGTTCCTTTCCTTACAATTTCCCCGGATGCAAGAGCCGGAGGTATGGCCGATGTGGGAGCCGCTACCTCTCCGGATGCCAATGCAGTTTATTGGAACGCAGCAAAGTTAGCCTTTGCGGACAAAGATATGGCCGCCTCCATTTCATATACTCCCTGGTTGCGTAAATTGGGTATAAACGATATGTCTTTGTCGTATTTATCGGGTTACAAAAAATTGTCCAAACAAGAAGCCATTGGAGTATCCCTGAATTATTTTAATATGGGAAGTATCACGTTTACCGATCAAAACGGTAACGCCTATCAGGATTTCAAGCCAAAAGAATATGCCGTTTCAGTAACCTATTCCAGAAAATTAAGTAAATATTTTAGTGTTGCTCCTACCATTAAATACATCTATTCCAATTTATCAGGAAACCTTACCATTCCGGGTTCCACGACCGTTACAAGACCTGCAAATGGCGCAGCCGTAGACCTGGCAGCTTTTTATACCCGGGATACCAAAACTTCCGGAATGGATTCTAAAATTTCGTTTGGTGCTATTATCTCCAATGTGGGCAGTAAAATGTCTTATACTACCGGTACAACAAAAGATTTTATTCCTACAAATCTAAAGGTAGGTCTTTCTTATCAAATACAAACGGATCAGTATAGCAAAGTTATCTTTTCCGTGGATGCCAATAAATTAATGGTCCCTACTCCGCCTATTAAAGTAGCTACTTCAACTTCTGATTCCATTGTAAAAGGAAGAGACGATTCAAATGCCGGTTTGATTGGCGGTATAGTTGGTTCCTTTACAGATGCACCTTTTGGATTCAGACAAGAGCTTAGGGAAATAATATTGTCGTATGCTATAGAATACTGGTACAACGATTTATTAGCGATTCGAGGAGGATTCTTTGATGAAAATAAATACACCGGAAATAGAAAATACTTCACCTTGGGTTGCGGTATTCGCTACCAGTCATTTGGAATTGATTTTGCGTATCTGTTGCCAATGGCTCAAAATAACCCATTGGCAGAAACACTTCGCTTCACGCTTCATTTTGATTTTAAATCGAAGGTAAGGCAAGAAGATATTCTCATTGAAGAATAATGAAGTAATAAATTAATTTGTTACTCACCCTCGATAGTAATTCCATCAGGATTTATTGATTCTTTTGTTTCTTTAAATCATGTCTTTTTAAACCCGTTATGATTCTAGACAGAACCCTCGTACCTCCTTATAAAAGTATTGATTCCTACATTCTTCCTGAAGCAGTTTCTTCCACACTTGACAATGGAATTCCACTTCATTTAATTATTTCCGGAACACAACCGGTGGTCCGTCTGGAATTGATTTTCAAAAGCGGAAATTGGTACGAACCTGCTTTAGGCTGTGCGCACTTTGCCGCAAAAATGCTTTCGGAAGGTACTACGCATTTTACCGCTAAAGAAATTCAGGACAAATTTGCTTACTACGGAGCCTTCCCTGAATTCAACTCGGGCATGGACTTGGCTTCTGTAACCATTTACACCCTCTCAAAATATTTGGAAGATTTATTACCATTGATCTATGAAATTGTTTCCGAATCCGTCTTCCCTGAAAAAGAGCTTGAAAACGCTAAAAATATTACCCTCCAAGGACTAAAAGTAAACAAAGAAAAGACAGCTTTTCTAGCGGGTGTTAAATTCAGGGAAATGCTCTTTGGTCCCAATCACCCTTATGGATATTTCCTTTCTGATAAAGCAATAGAAGCTGTTCAAAGCAATGTCCTTCTAGATTTTTATCAAAAAAATTACACTTCAAAAAATTGTGAAATTGTGATATCCGGATCCGGTGAGATAGATTTCGCAGCGTTAACAAATAAATACCTGGGAACAACACATTGGGGAAAAGCAGATACAATTCCTTACTCCGGCAACCAACAATCCGAGGTGCCTTTTTCAAAAAGAGAATTTTTGCCAAAAGAAGAGGTGGTGCAATCTTCCATTCGAATGGGCAAAAAATTATTTACCATTTCACATCCTCACTATTTTAATTTTTATTGTCTAAACGAGCTCTTCGGCGGCTATTTTGGTTCCAGACTCATGCAAAATATACGAGAAGACAAAGGCTATACTTACGGAATCAGTTCGAACCTTGTCACTTATAACAGGGAAGGTTATTTTGTAATAGGAACCGATACTAAAAAGGAATTCACCCAACAAACCTTGGACGAGATTTATAAAGAAATGAAAAAAATGAGAGAAGAAAAAGTA
>DATHPH010000193.1:0-6247 GCA_035484095.1 Cytophagaceae bacterium
AGAAATTGGCAAAAGGACCTTTAGACTTATATTTGCCGGAAGTAATTTTCCTGGACATTGACATGCCGCTTATGGATGGCTTTCAATTTTTAGATGAATTTGAGAAGCTTTCAGATGTTGTTAAAAATAATTGCAAAGTAATCATGCTCACTTCTTCTTTAAACCCTCAGGACATGAGCAAGGCAAAGAAAAATAAATATGTTTTAAAATATTTAAACAAGCCGCTTACACAAGATAACCTTAAAAAAATCTAAAATATAGTTTTAATAAATATAGAGAAATACGAAAGCCTTACTTATTGGAAGGCTTTTTTATTCCTGAGATAACCTCGAAACAAAATTAGTATCAAGCTTGATAAAATTAAACGGAGAATAATAGGAAGGTTTTACTTTAAGAAGCTTAGAAACATAACTGTTTATTTTAGCTGCCTTCCCCTTTTTTGCCTGATTGATAGAGGCTTTAAATATCTTAGCATAGATGATAATATGCTGACATTTATCTTTCCCTAATAACCTTACCTGACGTTGGATACTGTTTGTTAATTGATTGAATAAATCGAAGTCTTTCATCAAACAATATTGGAGTGCCATAAAAATCTTTACCTCTAATAAGGTATAAGGAAGCTTTTTCAGACTTTGTTCGTTCAGCATATTGTTAATCCATCTGGCTGCTTCATCGTATTTCCCTACATAATAGCAAGAAGTAGCCCGGTATATAGTATACAATACATGTTGAGGAACATTACTTTTGTCAATCTCAAAATCCTCAAATAATTTTTTGCCTTCTTCGTATAAAATATTTTCTGTTCCGCTAGACAAATTTTTACTTAATTTTGAAAGTAAAAATTGTGGAGGAAAAGTATACAGCCCATAATTGGTAAGTAGTACACTTATTCCTTCGTTCACATTTTCATAATTGCTTTCACTGTTTCTATAAGTGTCAATCATGTAATAATATTCGAATTTGAGGTACTCAAAGACTGGTTTAAGATGAAAATAAGTTGCATCCAGAAAATACAAGTCAAATATTCCCTGAACCTTATCAAATATTGCTTCAATCGATTCAGCATCCTCAGAAGCCTTGATATTTCCGTCAATAAATATTCTGTGAAAAACGTCTACGCAGCTTTGGTAAACATATAAACGGTGCGACTTATAAAGGCTGCCCACATTGTCAATTTCGTTTTTCAACAAGAGCAACCCTTGTTGCTCAATATCGTCTTTGGTGAAAAGATAATCTCCGTAACGGTAAAAATACTGCGCTACCAACTCTTCCGCTTTATCAACGGCAAGCATATAAGCAATGTGTTTGTTGTATAATTGGGAGTAGTTGTAGTAATCAGGACTGCCTATATGCAGTTTTTTAAGATTTTTATAAATAATGGTCAATTCACTCGAAAGGTCGTAATCCATTAATTCTTTTTCCAACTTTTTTAGCGTTGCAATAGAAATGGCTTTTTTCTTTGTGAAGATAATTTCATTGATGGTCGCTACCTTTTTCAATAAGGTAATTCTGGGCGTTTCCATCTGTTGCAAAAGATGCTCTTCTATTTTTTGATTTAAACGTGACCGAAGAGTATAATAGGCATTGCTATTGACGTTCAGCTCATCCATGATTTTGTTATCGGAGAGTTGTTTTTCACGCATGAATTTAAGTAACAGCGCAGACTTTTCGGCGTTACTTTCCATTAAAGAATCAAAGATGGCGGAGAAGTCAGCAACGGAAAGTTGCTTAATGATGTTTTTTAATTTTGACATGTCTTAATCTCACTAAAATGCTGAGTAAAGGTTTAGATTAAACTAAGTTACTAAACTACAAAAAAAACAAACAAAAGCAATTAATTATAAATCAATGCTTTTGACTAGGCTAGATCATTTTACCGACGGATATTTGGAGGATATACTTTTTCGACAAAATATTTTAAGTTATTAGTTCTCAATATAACAACCTGTCTATAAAATAGGTAAAGAAGTTGTTTGCTGAAGCCAGTATTCCCGGCTGAAAAATCTTTTGTAACGCCACCCTTTTTCCTTTAACTCATGAAGTTTATAGGCATGGGTCTCCTTTGAATTTCTAGCTTGAAAATAAAGAGTATCGTCTGTGAAAATGAGTGAGTCGTAAAGGTCAGCCTTTTTTATAGTAATATCGGCGAAAGGGAGCTCTTCAGAATACTGTTTTTCAGCGTTTTTTGTCTGAGCAAGAATTTTGTTACTCAGGTACCAGTCCCGGCTTTGCTTCAGATGGGGCACCGGAGAAGCTTTATACGTACCTTCAGATACCTTCCAGGCATACTCCAGATACTTTTTTAAGAGTCGTGGTCCCTCGTGCAGACTTCCTTCCACAGTGAGCTGTTGTGGCATGATACTGGCCATTAAATAAATTTTTTCTTTGGCTCTCGTTATAGCTACATTGAGTCTGTTTTCTCCTCCGTCTTGATTAAGACTTCCAAACTGCATATTGAAATGACCTTGGCTATCTGGTGCGTAACCAATTGAAAAAATGATAATGTCTTTTTCATCCCCTTGGACATTCTCAATATTTTTTACAAAGAAATTTTGTGGAATTAAAACGGCACTTTCCAAAGCATATTCCTCAATTAAATCTGTTATTAATTCAGCCTGTTTGAAATTGAAAGTAACAATACCAATACTTTTTCCATCACCTTTTTTAAACAAGTCAATAGAAAATTTTGCCACATATTTTGCTTCTTCAGGATTTGTATTGTTTTCCCATAAGCCATTGTTAATATAATAATACTTAATGGAAGATTCTTGTTTGTTTATTTCAGAAAAATAGGGAACTAGTTCCAGTGTTTGATTATAAAAATGTCTGTTGGAAAAATCTATTAAATCGAGACTACGGCTTCTGTAATGACCGGTAAGTTGCACTGAGGGGAGATATTTGCTGGAGAGATCCAAAAGAGAATCTATTTCAAGATCGGGAATATCATTGTTTTCATCTTCCCACCTTGCCTGGTATAAATTGTTTGGTTTAAGTTGTTTGCTGTCTCCCGCTATCAACAGCTGTTTGCCACGGTACATGGCCGGAAGTCCTTGCTCGGAAAAACATTGTGAGGCTTCGTCAAAGATTACCAAATCAAATAATTCCTGTAAAGGAAATAGGGCAGAAGCAGATTCAGGAGAAACCATCCAACAAGGTACAAGATCAAAAAGCTCTTTGCCGTGTTCGGTTATAAGTTTACGTAATGGCCACAGCTTTTTCTTTTTGGTTACTTGATGGTATAGTTCACGGTAGGTAACTCTATTTTGAAGTCGGTTGTATTCTATATTTTTATAACTCCCTTCACGCAATCGAAGTCTTAGAATGTCACAGCTTACTTTTGCTTTGTCGTTAATTGATTCTTGCAACGTATTTTCTAATTGGTCCATGCGCAAGTTAGAAACAGAGCGCAACGTAGGATATTTTTCTTCGAGGTATTCTATCCATTGCAGTCGTATACTGTTTCTAAACAATCTTACTTTTTCTTCTTCCGTGGGGGTCTCCAAATGGTTTAATAATGCGAGCATTATTTGCACTTCGTATTGGAGCAACTCTTTTTGGAGCTTGTCAAATTCAATTAGCAAGTCAAAATCACGTTGAAGAACCTTCTGAAGTTCTTTTTCATCAATTTCTTTTCTAAGGATTTGATGAATCATTTCTGCAGAAAGGTAACGCGACCATTGCTGGTAATTAACGCGAACGTCTTCCGCCAATAGGGGTATAATATGAAAATTTTCCTGAAAAATTTTATAATCATTTTCTGAATAATCGGTCATGTTTTTCAATTCTTCAGAAGAAAGAATTGTTTTTTTTGCTTCCAGAACTCTAAAATAAGTTTCAAACCATTCTTTAATTTCGTTTTTGTTTACAGCACCTGGAAAAGATCTTGTCCATTTTTTTTTGAGAATATTTTTCCTCTCTTTTTCAAGTTTTTTCCGGTAATCTATTTTTTTTGTCAATGTTAAAAGACCTTCTTCTGAGTAAGGAAGTTTGTTTTTGAGCAACACTCTTTTAAGAATTTCTTTGTCAGCAGGAAACAGATTCCATAACAACCTGGAAAATAAATCTTTTCTGGATTCAAAGTATTTCTTTATTCTGGTTTCGTAATGCATCAACTCTTCTTCAGGAAGCGAGTATTCAGGGGTTTCAAGTTCAAAGCAAGCAAAAACTTTTTGCTTCCGGTCTTCCAACCATTCATTATCTGTTTTCTCTTTTAGTAATTCGAGCAATAAAAAATAGTCGTCTTCTTCTTTAATTAGATTGTTTATAAGCTCTGCCGCTTCCCGATGGTTTATAAAAAAAGTTAAGGAATAAGATTTGATACTTGATTTTAATTTTCTGGAAGCACTTTCTTGAAGTTGTTTTTTGTAGATCGGAATTTTGGAAAGAGTTTCTTTAATTGCTTGTAAGTCGCGCTGATAATAATTCGCAAATGAAACACGACGGTACCATGGATATTCTTCCTTCATAAACCGAAAGGCATAAGGCATAAAGGATTTTATTTTTCGTTCAAAGTCTATGCTGCTTTCAAGGTTGAAGCGAGTATAAAACTCACCAAGTAAAATACGTGGCCCATTTGGATTGGAAGTTAAATAAAGTTCTTTGGCAGAAATGCCTAAGTCGTCTGTACTGAATAAAGCGGTTTTAAAATCGTCCAGTTCTTCCTGACTCTTTAGAATTTTTCTAGAGGCTTGTGTAAATATACGTTCCAGGTAAATGGTATCAAGGTTGTTGTTTTGCTTTTGATATGTTTCAATTTCTTCTATTTGCCTTCGGATTTGTTCAAACAATTTTGTCCGGTCGTTGCGGAAGTCATGAACCAATGCAATGAACGAATCTATATTTTTCGTTTTTAATCGCTCATACACTACATCCAATGCAGCTTTTTTCTGACATACGACCAATACTCTTTTTCCGCGTGCCGTAAAATCGGTAATGAGATTTCCAATGAGCTGTGATTTTCCTGTTCCGGGAGGCCCTTGTACGACGAGGGATTTACCTTCTTTTATTCTTGTTAATGCCTCTTCTTGAGAGGCATTAATTGGAAATACAATATAATTATGCTCTTCCCTGATTCTGAAATTTTCAACGGGGTGCATTTTAGAATGCATAAAATTTTCCATGTCGGAGAATTCATTTCGTGAAATCAGTTCTTCGTAATCAGGAACTAAATACGAACCGGCTTGAGGGAAAATACCAAGTACAGCTTCGGAGTATAGTTTTAGTTCTCCTGTTTTGTGAAGGGCATCGTATTCTTCAGTTTTATATTCTTTAAATACTTCGAGTTTGTCTGTGAAGAGATCCTGGTTAAAATTTAATTCCAAGACACTTGATTTTAAAAGTTGGTATAAGGAAGTCCGAAAAGCAGTAGATTCTTTTTCAAAGTCATTGAAGGAAGTTTCCATCCATTCATCGCTAATGCTAATATTGTTAAAATGGGTATAGGCCAGCAGAAAACTTTTATTAAAGGCAATATCAACATCTTCTCGTTGTTGTATGTACCATTTGCCATTTTCCAGAAGCAAGGTAACGGGGAAAAATAAAAGAGGACATCGGATAGGTGAACCATCTGAAAGTTTTCCTTTTACAAAAGGCCAGCCAACATATAAATCCTGGGCCCCGCTTTCTTCAAAAAGAAATTTATCTCTGCGGGCTATTTTACGAATGTTTCTACTAATTTCATTAACGGTGGTATCTCTGCTATCAAGTTCATCAGAAAGGAAAATCTTCATTTTCCCTGAAATAAGCTGACTAATCAGATGAAAGGAAGGTGCTTTGTATAAATAATCAAGACGGTTTAAATCAAAAAATTGTCCATAGTATAATTTTAGTAAACAAACAGAACGATTGCTGCTACTGATATTAGTGAGTTTTTTTAAAAGGGACTTTAAAATTTTTTCCATTTAAAAAGGTAAGTCTACTAGTTATAGTAAAGATAGGGATTAGTATTCAAATATCAGCGAGAGTGTTTTGCTTGAATCGCATGCACGAACGAAATAGATGAGTATTGATAGTACTTAATTTGATACCTATCAATACGTTTAAAATTTCCCTTGGAAGGATTTAACTATTATTTAATCCCTCCCGTTAATTCCATAACACAATTGGTAGTATAAGTTTTATGAGGAGCGATGGACACACCAATAAATCGACCTCTTGGTTCTAAAATATTTTTACGATGACCCAAATCGGGTACTTTTTCGTCAATCAATAGATGGAGCACAATATCAACTGGAGTTACAGCTCC
>DATHPH010000194.1:0-14304 GCA_035484095.1 Cytophagaceae bacterium
AAAGGAATTGCGCCACAAGAACTAAAAAATGCCGCTTCCGGTGGTGAGTTTTCCAGGCTGATGCTTTGTATCAAATACATTATTGCCGACAAAACAGCACTTCCCACCATCATCTTTGATGAAATCGATACTGGAATCTCCGGAGAAGTTGCTATAAAAGTTGGGAAAATGATCAAACAAATGTCTTCTAACCATCAAGTAATAAGCATTAGCCATTTACCACAGATTGCAGCCCAGGGCAAATCACATTATTATGTATATAAAGATAATTCTTCAGAAAAAACCATCAGTAAAATGAAGTTACTGACGGAAGAAGAACGTATAAAAGAAATTGCACAAATGATTGGCGGAAGTAAGCCTAGCGAAACCGCTATTCAGAATGCGAAAGAGATGTTGTCGAGATAACCAAGGATCTTTAGACTTATCCTATACTCCTTTCCCTTATATAATATGGTGAAAACGGATTTATAATAGGTATTTCACTTTGCGAGGCTTCATCCTGTACAATGCTATTTGATATTTTCGAGATTATAACTCCTCAACAAGGTTTTTTGGTTATTAAAATCACCCTGGTTTTGATGAAGTGTTTTTAAATTATGAACAAAATAAATATTTCTTAGGACACATAAAGAAGGATGTTTTTAGATTTCAGTCAAACATGGACGAATGGAAAACATTTCATGATACGTTGTTACATTTTTTAAAAATGTAACAAAACCAATAATTAATTGAAGTGTCATATTTTTTGGACGATTTTTTCAATTAACATAAAAAACAAAAAATTAACATCAAACGAAAAACGATCTAGTCCCTGCATACATTGTATAATCAATACGAACAGGTGGTTGTATTTTTTTTGGCGAAAACTGTCGTGCCAATAATTACCAAATCATTACTTAAATAATGCTTAAATGTTATGCTTTTTTTAAGCAAAAATAGCCAACATTATACTATCATAAACATTTTTCAATCCAAAAAAAAAAATCAACTCATCGTCTAACTTGCGCAAAATTTATAAGATAATGGTATCACTCTTGGTAGTTATACGGAATGATGTCCATAAAAGTTGAACCTTATATAGATTAAAAAAGCAATAATGATATTACCCGAGGTGCAAAAGGGTTGATTCAGTCTTGAATAATTTCTTTCCATGGGTAAAGTGTCCTTTTACAGTAAAAAAAGAAAAGAATAGAAAATGAAATTAGCAGTACGATTAAGACAAATTTTTTTATTGATAGCATCTATCGGAATTATTGGAGTTTCAACAGCAGCTACGATTAAAGGTACGGTGATTAATTCTGTTACGCAGGCTCCTTTGAATGGAGCCACAATAAAATTGAAAAATACTTCTTATTCTGCTATTGCAAATTCCAATGGAGAGTTTACAATTGAGAATGTTAAAAAAGGAACCTACCTTTTACAAGTAAGTTACCTTAATTGTACACAAGTAGAGAAGGAGGTAATAATTGCTACAAAAGAAGACATCGTAGTAGTGGATTTTGCCTTGCATGAAATAACAAAGGAAATTTCGGAAGTGTCGGTTACAGGAACTCGCAAAAAGGATAAAGAATCAGACCTGGATGCCAGAAAAGATGAAAAAAATGCCGACAACATTGTAAACATAACTTCTGCCCAAACCATTCAAACCCTTCCGGATATTACGGCGGCCAACGTAGCGCAAAGAACATCCGGTGTTTCCTTAGAGCGTTCTGCTCAGGGAGATGGGCGTTATGCCATTATTCGGGGAATGGATGCACGTTATAACAACACCTTAATAAATGGTGTAAAGATTCCTTCCCCAAATGCCAAAGATCGTTTCGTGCCTTTGGACGTTGTACCCGCAGAGTTGCTTCAACGAATGGAAATTTCTAAAACACTTCGACCGGACATGGAAGGAGATGCGATTGGAGGAACTATTAACCTGGTGATGAAAGATGCCCCCGATACTACGTATGTCAAAAGCAATTTGTCCTCTGGATACAACCAGCTTTTCATTGATAATAAATTTAACCAGTACAGCAAAAGTTCCATTGGGAAAGATCCTTATCAGCAAAATGGTCCCAACTATCAGGCACAACCAGGTGATTTTTCCCGAAGCATTTTTGATTATAAAAAAATAAATCCTGCTCCCAACATTTTAGGTGGAGCTACCGTTGGCGAACGTTTTTTTAACAAAAAATTAGGTGTTTTGGCTTCCGTTAGTTATCAGAATGTATACCGTGGGTCTACCAGCAGTTTTGATTACACGGGAATAAATGTAGTAAACCAACCGATGAAATTAGAAAATTTAACCCGGTTTTATTCTACCCATCAGATCAGAACGGGGTATAATTTAAAATTGGACTATCGATTCAACGAAAAACATTCTATCAAACTTTACAACGTTCTATTAACAATGGTGGATTATGAACAAAGGCATACGCTTGACACCATTACAGAACTTACAGGAACCGCCAGTTCTAATTATATAGACGATCGATCTAAAACACAAAAACAAAGTATCTATAATTCAACACTTCAAGGAGTACACCAATTATATAGAAATATTGGTGCCGATTGGTCATTGGTTTATTCCAGAGCAACGGGTGCTAATCCGGATTGGACCGAAAATCAACTTGACTATTCCAATACAACTACTAATCCCATTGTGTATTATGATAACAGCTACCATATTTGGCAGAAAAATACAGATCAAGACTATTCATTCTACGGAAATTTAACCTACACACCTAAAATTTTTAATAAAGAAATAGAGTTCAAAGCCGGAGGTTTATACCGTTATAAAAATAGAAACAACTACTTTAATGAGTACTATTTAAGACAAGGTGTTGTGAATGGTTTGGTCCCTCCTTTTCAAAGCGTTGATACCGAACTTTACTATGTTTATAATCCCTCCGGAACCGCCCAGTACGGAAGCAATAATTATACCGCCAATGAACAAATTCTTGCTTATTATGGTCAATTTAAAGTACAATTCGGTCGTTTGAATGTATTGGCCGGGATGAGAGTTGAAAGCACCAACCAGCAATTTACCACTCAAAGTCCTGCACCACCTGCTCCTCATACAAATGCTGTAAATATAGCGTACGTGGATCCATTAGGAAGTGTTAATTTAAAATATGCGCTGACCCAAAAATCAAACCTTCGGGCTTCGTTTTTTCAATCGATAAGCCGTCCCAATTTTTATGAGTTAGTGCCTTATGCTACAACAACCAACGTTTTTACTGAAGTAGGTAACCCTTATCTAAAGCATACTACTTCTAACAACTATGATTTGAAGTATGAAATTTATCCAAACAGAAAAGACTTTTTCTCGATAGGAGCTTTTTATAAACAAATCAACAACCCTATTGAATTGTTTACCAATGTATTCGGTACCGCCATAAATGGGAAATCACCTCAAGATTTTGTGAACCTAAAAGCTGTACCTTATGCCAGTTATGAAATAATTCCTTTCAATTTTGGGAAATGCACGAATTACGGGTTGGAGGTAGCGGCTACGAAATTTTTTGGTCCCATTGGAATCTCTGGAAATTACACCTACACCAGTTCGAATATGCAGTCTGTAAAAATAGAAAACGACTCTGCTTTAAAAGAAACGGTTAGTAAACTACAAAACAGACCGCTTCAAGGACAGTCGAAGCACATTGCCAATGCCTCTTTGCTCTATAAAGGGAAAAGAAACCGCATCAATTTGCAACTTGCCTGGAACTTTACCGGGAAAAGAATTGTGCAGGTTTCCAGTTATTATGGTCTTGATTATTATCAACAAAATTACTCTCTGTTTGACTTCTCAGGAGAAAAAGGAATTGGTCGTCACTTTGTGATCTTTTGCAAGTTGAACAATCTCTTGAATGCCCCATACAGAGTCGCTTTGGGAAATGGCCTTCAGGTTCAAAAAGATTATTACTCCAGAAATTTTCAACTGGGAGTTCGATTTACGTTGTAATGTGTAATCCACATTCATATTTCTTTTAAAAATTTTAATAGTAAACCAATAAGTATAAATTAAATTAAAACAAAACAAAAATGAAAACAAAAAAACAATTGTTCCTTTTGCTGATGATATCCCTAACCATATCGGTTTGGAGTTGCAAAAAAAAGTCTGATTCGACGACGACAACTACGACAACAACAACAACAAGTTCGTCCATTTGCCCTACTATTACGCAAATTTCTTCATTGCCAAACACCAACCTTAGCGGTTGTTTAAATGGTGTCTTACTTGAAAATACTACTTATTACTTAACAGGAGATGTAACCATTGACCCAAACAGCAGTCTGGTAGTAGAACCAGGTGTTACCGTAATCGCAAATGGGAATTATATCATTAACGTGAGAGGATTAATTTCTACAAACGGTACATTAAGTGCTCCTATTAAATTTACAGTACCTACCGCTGCAAAAACCGGTTCAAACAATGGTCTTATAGCAGGCTATGGTGGAGCATGGGGTGGTTTAAACTGTGATTCAGCAGTTGGAGTGTCTTTACACTTTACAGTAGTAGAATACATGGGTGGACCTGATGCCACAGGAAGTCCAAGATTGGGTATTTCTTGCGAATATACCAAATCTCTAAGCATTGAAGATTGCTGGGTTAGGTATTGCTATGACGATGGTTTGAGAATTCACGGAACTCAAAACTGTATTGTAAGAAGAAATACTTTTGAACATGTAGGCTCTACAGGTGGTGAGTCTATCAACATCAAACAAGGTGCTACAGGAGATTGTTCTTATAACATTATCTGGAACAGTGCTACCAAAGCCATTAAATTGGAAACGGATGCGACCGTTCTTTACCCACAAACTCAATGGAACGTATATAACAATACTGTAATCAATAGTGGTTTCCGTAATGCTGCAAAACCAGGACCAGGAACTTCTATCGACTTAAATTCTCAGGCCAATGTATTTAATAACCTTTACATTAATGCCTTGAGAGGTGTTTGCGTATTTCAGCAAGCAGATTCTGCTCATACTTTCTACGACAACAACTTATTTATTTCAACAGATGGTGGTAGCACGGCGGATTCTACAGGACTAAAAGGTGGAGAAGCATATTATACATTTCCTTTGGCAACTTATTTCTATGATACTACTGACAAAGGATGCGTAGGTTATCCTGGTCTTGCTGCTTTGCACAAACGTTTTCATGACAAACGTTATACATTCGCTAACGCTGCTGCATTAAACGCTGCTGGCATCGTTACCTCGATCAATGATTTCTCAGCTGATATTCCTAGATTGGACTGGATGTCTGGTGCTGCTCCATATAATGTTAATCTTCCTGTGGGTTCTCCTGCTATAGGTGCCGGAAGAACTACTCCATTCACTTTTGTTTTAAGTGGTCTTTCTGTAGCTCCAACTCCAGGTGCTGATATAGGAGCAAAACAATCTGCTTCCTCTAGTGCATTCGTTTATTCAAACCAACACTAGTAGTTTACTTAGTACCCTATTTTCTTTCACAAAAGAGCCAACCTTTAAGGTTGGCTCTTTTACATTGTTTATATTTTATTTTAACAGAGAATAAAAATTGAACCCTAAGATGACTAATAAATCTTTTACAAAAAGACATTCCGGATTTCTCAGGCTTTGGCATTGGCTAAATGCGCTCATTATTTCCGGATTATTGATGACAATTGTAGTGCGCAATAATTTTTTTAATACACCTGAAAATTCAACCATTATTCTTTCAAAGTTGAAGGAATCAAAAATACCAGTTCCGGAGACTATTGCAAAAGACATCGCAAAATCAATTCGTGAACCATTTTGGGAATGGCATTATTATTTGGGATTCATCTTGACGGGACTAATTCTTGTAAGATTCTTTCTTTATCTATTCCGATTCGACAAATCTACCAATTTGTTTTCCATCGTGTTTAGTATCCCCTTCAATACCATAAAACAGAAGGGACTCCACTATAGGTCGATACGAAGGATATATGCAGTTTTCTACTTTTTTATCTCCATTATGATGGTGACTGGGCTAATGCTCTATTTTAAAAAAATACTGGGATTGGATAAGTCTATGGCCGCAACTATGAAGGAGATACACGAATATACAATGTGGGGAATTCTTCTCTTTATAGGTTGTCATCTTGCAGGTGTGTTAAGAGAAGAATTGTTTTCCAAAAATAAAGGAATCGTTTCCGATATGATTCATGGTGGAGAAAAGGAAAATGGTAATTCACCAGGACAGTAAAACAATCTTTGACAATCACATCACCAGGATTGTAAATAAATTCAACCGAATAGAAAAACCGAGTATTGGTACTTCATTTATTCGCTTGTTACAGGAATTTCAATCATGAACTCCATTCCACATCCTATATTAGAACTCAATGTTATAGTTCCATTTAAAAATTCAACGCATTTTTTTAAAGTAAACAACGATAATCCCGAAACATGTGTGGATTGATTTATTTTAAAGAAGGGGGAAAATGCTTTATCTATATATTGTCGGTTCATTCCCTTTCCATTGTCTTTAATAACCAAAGCAAGTACGGAGTTGTTTTTTAAATTCGCTGAAAAATCAATGGTATGAATAGTATCAGGAGCTCTATTCTCAATACAAAGCAAAAAACACTGGTACAGCACAGACATTAATGCAAACTCATACGTTTTTATAGAGTAGTCAATAGACATATCAAACTTAAATAAGGTATCGTACACGTTATTTCTTTTGCTGATATTCTCAATACTTTTATTAACGAGTTGCCCTAAATCGATCTTAGAAAAAATATATTGCCGTCCTTCGGCGAGTTCACTAATATAAGTAAGTTCGTTAATCGTAGCGTCCATTTTTTCAGCCTGTAAAAGTAGCATATCCATATAGGTAGCACAATTATCTTTACTAATATCCGATTTTGCCAGTTGCATCAGCCCTTTTAAGGTTGCTACGGGGCCACGTAAATCGTGAGACAATTTATATACAAGCGTATCGAGCTCAACCTCCTTCCCTAAATAGAGCTTTTCATAGTGATGATAAATTGAAATGTCGTTCCAAAATAACACAACATAATGGACCCCCTCTTCCGAAAAGTGAAATCCGTTTAACAAAAAGCAACATATTTGATTGTATTTATTCCGGCAAGCAAAAGTAACATTATTAAAATTATACTTGTCTAAAGTAAAAAGCGAATAGTCTTTTTCAGTATTCAAAGCCATTGAGTTTAGATTTTTTCCATAAAGATCTTCTCTCAGATATCCGCTTACTTTCAAGAAATTTGCGCTAACATGATGAATCAAATATTCTTCGTCGATGATAATTGTATCCCATTGTTTGGCATGCTCGTAGAGTGAGATAGAAGGTACAGTATTTTTTTTCAAATCATTAAATTCTTTTCCCGTCATATTCCGATATAATTTTTACTAAACTAAAAATAACGTGAAAAGACGAATTAAAAAGTAAAAATTAGTAAGTGATGGAATTAATAGAGTAAGTGGTCAATTTACGTGCGTATTTCTTCAGAAAACATTAGAAATATTGATACTTTTTAAAAAAGCGTCCTTTTTTCGCTTGGACACATCAATGGATTGGTCATTGCTCATAACTACATAACCTCCATCTCCTTTCACGTACTTTTTTATTTCCCTCGTATTAATCAAAAAGGTATGGTGTATCCTATAAAAACCGTATTTGGAAAGTAAATTATCATACTCTTTCAATGTTTTAGAAACCAAATAATTCTTCCCATCCTTCATAAATAATTTGGTATAATTACTCTGGGCTTCACAATATATTAAATTTTTTATTTCTATAAAGACTAGTCCTTCCCCATTTGGAATGGCTAATTTATAATTTTCGCCAGATTCCATCTTGAAATTATGCATAAGAATTTCAAGCTGATCCTTTAACGTACTTTTTAGAAGTTTTTTTTCAACTTTTAACACAGCCGCCTGCAAGTCGTTTATATCAATTGGTTTTAGTAAATAATCAAGGGCAGAAAATTTTATTGCCTCAATCGCAAATTCAGAATAGGCGGTTACAAAAATGACTTCAAAATCCAATAAGGGAATTTTCTTTAACAGGTCAAATCCCGTTTCCTTTTGCATCTGAATATCCAAAAAGACAACGTCGGGTCTATGATGTTGAATAGCTGCTATCCCATTTGCGACAGTGTTTGCCATCTCAGATATGTATACATCCTTGCAAAAATCCTCCAGCAGTATCTTAAGATTTTCACAGCTTTTTTGCTCATCATCAATTATAATAGCATTTAACATGATACTGTTTTTTAACAAAAACTTGCTTTATAAATCGGATAATTATTTAATCAGTCTTTTGATTTTAATTAAAAGTATTTTGCCCTTAATACGAATACTGCAAATGGTTTGTTCGTGGAATTGCTGAATACCTTCTATCAATTTATTAACAACCTATAGGTTGTATTGAATATACTAAAAAGGAAGTATAAAAAAAACTAAATTTTTAAAGGCCACAGATAATTCCCATAACCAATGTTTCAATAAAAGCAACAATCCTGGCCTTCTAACCTGTCTTTTGTATATTTTCACTATATTAGGTTATACAAATAGATCTCTTAAAATGAATTTGTCACTGTTGCTTATTTTGCTGTGTATTTTCCTAATAGCAATATGCTGCTGGGTTGGATATCGCTTTCTTCAAGTACAGGGAAAGGTAGCTTTTTTGCAGGAAAGAATACATAACCTGGAACTTCAATTTTCTCAAAGGGAAGAAGAATTAACCTCCAGTGAAGAAGAACTAAGGCAGAGTTTCGAGAGCCAGGGAAAGATGATGGAAGAAATCCAATTAAAAGAAATCAGTCTTTCGGCATTAATTAACAATACTACAGACTTCATATATTCCTTGGATACTAAATTTTGTCTTGTCGAATTTAATGATTCTGTTAAAGATTTCTATTCAAAATTGGGAATAGAATTAACCAAAGGAAAATCTGCCTACGATTTCATCTCCCAAAAAAACATTCACGAAGCAATAAAAGTGTTTAATAAGGTTTTGGAAGGACATTCTGAGATCGCCGTGATTGAAGCCAAAGATGCGAAAGGGAATATTGTATATTTCGAATCTTCGTATAACCCAATCCGTAACGAAAAAAAAGAAAATATTGGGATATCAGTCATGATTCGTGAAATCACGGAAAGAATAAAATCAGAACGAAAAATTAAAACTTCCGAAGAGAAATTTTCGAAAGCCTTCCGATCCAGTCCTGATTCTGCATTGATTACGACGGTTCAGGAACTAAGAATTCTAGAGTGCAACGATGGATTCTTAGCGTTCTCTGGTTATACCCGAGAAGAGGTTGAGGCTAAGACTATGATAGAACTTGGTTTTTGGGATTTAGAAGAGCGAAATAAACTCAAGGAAATTTTATTAACAAACGGTGAAGTGATTGAGATGGAAGTTCATCTAAAAATAAAATCGGGTGCCATCAGAACTTGTCTGATTTCTGCGGAAGCTTTAGAATTAAATAATGAATTATGTATGATTTCCATGACACGGGATATTACAGAAAAAAAGTTGGCAGAAGAAAATATTCGGAAGAAAAACAATGAATTGCTTGAGTTAACAAATCTTATGGTTGACTACAAATTAATGGCGCTTCGGTCGGCCATGAACCCTCATTTTCTTTTTAATGTTATGAATTCCATTCAGTATTTTATAGCTAAAAACGAAAAGGAAAATGCATTGAAATATTTAGCAGTGTTTTCAAAATTAATTAGAAATATCCTGACAAGCTCCATTGAAAATAAGACATCCCTTAAACATGAAATTGAAACCTTAAGTAATTATATTGAATTGGAGATATTAAGGTTTGAAAAAAAATTCAGCGTACAATATGAAATTGATGAATCAATTGATCTGAATGCTATTGAAATACCTTCTTTGCTATTACAACCTTATGTTGAAAATGCGATTCTTCACGGGCTACACAACAAAACAAACGGAAATGGATTATTGAAAATTCAGATTAAAATGCAAGAAGAAAACCTTCTGAAATTTATTATTGAAGACAATGGAGTAGGCAGAGAAGAATCTGCAAAAATAAAACTAGAATCACAATTGGACCACAAATCTGTTGGAATGAGATTGACAAAAGAACGCTTGGATATTATTAATAGGAGAAATAATATAACAGTAGAAGTAATTGATTTATTCAATGAAAACAATGAAGCTTCAGGAACAAGAATTCAAATTTTTATAGAGTGTTAAATGATTTTTCTACTTGTTCTTCTACGTAAAATATATACAATTCATTATACCCAAACACCCTTTTATTATTGGCCTTCACCTCTATATGCAACCCATTTTTAGTTTACCTTATTTTCTATAGACTTCAGAAACAATTAAATTCCCTGCTATAGAAACTGAATATTCCTTTTTTAAAAAATATTTTTCTAAGACAGGTTGAACACGCTCTAATTTTTTCGCTTCTATATTACATAGGATTCTGAAAAAAAGATACATCATTTTGACGAGTACCCTATGTTGTAAAGGAGAAGAAGGAGTTATGTTAAAATCTGCTACCAATAATAGACCTCCTGATTTTAATGCTCCCGCTACTTTCGAAACTACTGTGTCTAGTTTTCTGCCTTCAAACATATCAAAAAAATAGCACCCTATAATAACGTCGTATTTTTGCTGGCAACCGATTTCCTGTTCATCGCCATGAATAAATGTAACTTTGGTAAGCTCGTTTTGGGGAATTCTGGAACTTGCCTGTTCAATCATCCCTTTGGATAATTCAAGGTAATCCAGATCTGTTACCTTCTTCAATTTCACGATCTCTTCAATTATCCAGCCGGTGCCACCGCCAATAATTAATATCTTTTGATGATCTTTTATATGCGACAATAACAAAATTTGTGATTGTTTGATTTTATTGCCGAATACGATAAATGACAGAAAATCGTAGATTCCTGAAATGGGATCAAAGTTGTTTTTTGTTCGTGTCATGTTTCTCTTTTAGACATACTCAAATATTCCATAAACTAGTTTAGCGAACCTTCATACTTTTCTCCTCTTATCATACGTAAAAATATTGGCTTAAAATATTACCTTTAAAACAAATTCAGGTTAGCGATTAGATCAAAAATATACAACAATATCCTATATGAAAACATTAAAAATTAGTTTAGTTTTTCTAGTTTCTTTAATGCCTTTTTTGAGTATTTCTCAGACCTTAAATCTAAAGCTTCCTATAAAGGAAACAGTTCAGATTGGAAAAGAATTAAAGGTGCAATTGAATCCAACTGGTGTCGATAAATATCAAATCATCATGGACGGCAACCCAGCCAGTGCCTACATAGAAAATAATACGTTTACCTGGACTCCTAAATTAGAAGAGAAGCGTTATTATCTTGTAAAATTTCAATTGCAAAGTCTCACAAAAGTAGTGCTTGACGAAATCGACCTTGAACTGACTGTCGATCTTACAAATTTAAGCCCTTATCTGGTTTTTGACAGGGTTTTGCCAGACACTATAAAGCTGGCGGAAAATGAATCTTTTTCTTTTGCAGCAACGATTAAGAGTAGACAAAATACCGATCCGAGAATGCTGATGACCTATTTTACCTTCAACGAAGATCAAAATATAAGAAACTTTGACAGTTGCAGAATATCGGTAAACGGCGATCAATTGCTTTTTTATTGGACACCTTCCAACCGGGAGGCAATTCAAGAATATATAAAATTCAGGATTACAATCTTAGATACTGATAATGCAATGCTGAACCAGGTTTTGAATTTTAGAATAAAGAATAAAAATCAGGATCCATATTTTTTAAATGATTTTTCCGACACACTTTTCATTCAACCCGGTCAGCCGTTGATGGTCGACTATGAGGCTTCAGATCCGGACAACGACAAACTCAACTATGATTATACACCGAAAAATCCTCTATACTCTTTGCAAGGTACGAATCTCGTTTTTCAACCGATCAACAATAATGCACTTTCAGGAGTACATTTTCCACTGCATATTACATTGACTGTTTCAGATGGGAAGGCTACTATTAAACGCAATCTCACTATATTTAGAAGTGATCTTGGCTTAAAAAGCAATGAATCGACACAACCCGTAATTGGTGATTTTACCAAAAAAGTATTTTCAGAAGGAGATTCTGTTTTAACTTATTTAAACATTTCCAATTATGCGGACTTAACTCAGTTAGAAGTTACGTTTTCAGATCTCACACTGCCCAAAGGGATCAAGAGTTTGGCGAGCCATCTTGTTTTCGAAAAGAAAACGGCTTATATAAAAGTTTATTCTAAGGGAATCATTCCTTACTCGTTGGTGGATAGGGATTATAATTATAATATTTCTGTAACCCTCGCAGGAAAGGACGGGAAAGGGAAACCTGCCATTAAAGTTTTGGTTTTAACGATTATTAACCGACCAGATCCCAATAATATTGGTCAACAAAGGGACACGTTAAATGCCTTGATTAAAAATTTTCTCAAAGTCGAAAATAATTATAAAGCTACACTTGATAAAATTCACAATAGAATTAACCGACCTTGGTGGAAAAAAGTAGCCATCGTAACTGGAACATTGTCGGGGGTTTTAACATTAATCCAAAGTCAGAATTCCAATAAGAAAATTAGCGCTTTTTCTGCTACCATCTCTTTAGTTTCTATTATGGTTTCCAGCATTCCAAGTTTGTCCGAAAAAACAGTATCCGATCTTGACGGGCTGATCGCTAATTCCAATGGTAGGATTAATACGGTGAAGGACAAGGCTGCTGATTTTAAATTACAATGGTCGCTAAATATGGATCAAGATGAATTTGAAAAAACGCAATCTGAAATTGAAGACTTAATCGAAAAAAATCAAGAGAAACGGAAAGAAGATATTTGTGCTATTTTAGAAAACAAAAAATTAAAACGAAAGATAGAGCGACTCACCAAACAAAAATCAACACGCGACAACCCATCAGGAAATTTGAGTTATATCTTCCAATGCGACTCAAAATAAGTGGCATAATGTAACCTGTTTTAGAAACAGATAAAGGACTTACACTTTCAAAACCCTGTTAAACAATCCAACAGCAAGGTTGTAGCAGTCTTGAGCAAGACTAGGGTTATAGCGATCTCCTTCATCACGCATAAAAGCGTGGGCGGCATTAAATTCATGCCAGGTGAAATTTAGATCTTGTTTTGATAATTCATTGTATATTTTCACTCTTCCTTCTTTAGGGACATGAGGGTCTTGGCGTCCCCAAAGCATCATGATTTCACCCTTGAGTTCTGGGATGCGTTCAAAAGTATCACATGTTCCTTTTGCCCCTAAACCTCCGGAATGAATATCCGTTGCATAAAAACAGGCCGATGCTTCCACTTTTGGATGAAGCCCCGCCCTAAATGCCAAATGACCTCCTAAGCAAAAACCTATGCTCCCAAATCTTCCTGAACAATTTTCATGTTTTTTCATGTAATCAAGAATTGCCACTACTCCCTGGTCATAACTTTCGACAGGCGTTTCTATTTTAAGTTGGTTTCCAATGTCCTTTCCTGCATCGTCGTATCCCAATACTGTACCGGCACCCAACTTTTCATGGTATATTTCCGGGAGTGCCACTATAAATCCATGTCCAGCCATAATAGCAGCAGAGCGCATAATCGGACCTGTCAATTGAAAAATTTCAGAATACAAAATTAAACAGGGATACTTCCCTGTTTCTTTCGGCATTAATAGAACTGTGCGCATCATCCCTGTGGGAGTAGGCAATAGAACGCTCGTTTCAACAATATTCATTGGGATCTTTTAATTGTTTTAGCAAATAAACTTACCGAAAACTATAAAAACAAAAATAAGTAATACGCTGCAATCTTTTTCTTATTTATTTCCAATCAACATAAATCACATTCGTTCAATCACTAAAGAAGACGCTCCTCCGCCTCCGTTGCATATTCCGGTTACACCAATTTTTGCATTATTTTTCCGGAGCACATTGATCAGTGTGACGACAATCCTCGCTCCTGAACAGCCCAACGGATGCCCCAATGAAACAGCACCACCCCAACAATTTACCTTCGTTGAGTCCAGGTTAAGTTTTTGATTGTTTGCAATTGATACCACAGAAAATGCTTCGTTAATTTCATAAAAGCCTACTTGATCGGAAGAGATCCCGGCACTCTTAATTGCCTTTGGAATGGCAAGAGAAGGAGAGGTGGTAAACCATTTTGGGTCCTGAGCCGCATCCGCAAAACCAATAATTTTAGCGATTGGTTTTAGCCCTAATTCTTCTGCTTTTTCTTTACTAATTAATACCAAGGCAGCAGCACCGTCATTTAGGGAAGAAGCATTGGCAGCCGTCACG
>DATHPH010000195.1:0-12478 GCA_035484095.1 Cytophagaceae bacterium
CAAAAGTACTATAGGCTCCAACCATTTCGTATATCGTAACGTCGTTGACACCCAGACAGAGAGCCGGGACAGCTTCAAGAGGACTTTCAATGCCGAGTCGATGTGCCATATCTACAACATGTTGTGGCGTTACCTCTTTAATCATTCTTGCCGTGACAGAATTGATGGAGTTGGCCATTGCTCTTCGCAAGGTATATGTTTTGTTCGTAAAAACCCCATCACTGTTTTTAGGGGTCCATGTTTTATTAGTATCTCCTGTTTCAAAGGTAACGGGGGCATCTATTACTTCGTAGCAAGGGGAATAGCCATGGTCGATGGCAGTAGCATAAACCATAGGTTTGAAGGTAGAGCCAGGTTGTCTCGCCCCTTGTTTCACATGATCGTATTTAAAGTATTTGTGGTTAATCCCGCCCACCCATGCTTTGATATGTCCCGTTTGCGGTTCTACAGAAAGAAGCCCGGCATGAAGGAATCGTTTGTAATAACGCAAAGAATCCATCGGGGAGAATAGGGTATCCTTTTCGCCTTTCCAGGTGAAAATTTTCATTTTATAAGGGGTGTTTAATATTTTCCAAATAGCTGCAGTATCATTGCCATATTGTTGTTTCAACGATTGGTAATGTTCTGTTCTTTTCATGGAAGATTCGATGAAATTTGGGATCTCTTTCATTTTTTCGTCCCGCCAGGGAGTCATATTTTTCCATTGCCAGTTGAAGATTTTTTGTTCACTCTTCATGTGGCGTTCGACAGCAGCCTCTGCATGTTTTTGCATACGAGAATCAATGGTCGTATAAATTCTTAGCCCGTCTGTATAGAGATCAAGTCCTCGTTCCTTGCTCCATTTCATAAGATAATCAGTGATCACACTTCTGAAATAAGTAGCTGACCCGGTATTATGGTTTTCTACTTCGTACTTTAGTTCAATTGGTTTTGACTTTAATTCGCTTGCCAGAGACGTTGTTATAAAATCATATTTAGTCAGTTGATCTATTACTACGTTTCGTCTTTCCAGGGCATTTTTTGGATTAAGAATAGGGCTATAAAGAGTTGGTGCTTTTAATAAACCTACCAACGTAGCTGCCTGTGTAATGGTAAGGGAATCGGGAGTAGTGCTAAAAAAAGTGGCCGCTGCTGTTTTTATTCCATACGCATTGCTCCCGAAATCTACTGTATTCAGATACATTGTTATAATTTCCTGCTTGGTGTATGAGCGCTCCAGTCTTACAGCAGTGATCCATTCTTTCGTTTTTACAAAAAGGATGTTCAATACTTTTGCATTGATTATTCCTTTGAAATTTTTATTACGGGTATTGAATAAATTTTTTGCTAATTGCTGTGAAATCGTGCTTCCGCCTCCGGCACTTTTTTGTTGCAATACAACAGACTTTAAAAACACTCTGAATAATCCTTGCAAATCTATTCCGGAGTGTTCGTTAAAACGAAAATCTTCAGTGGCTTCTAACGCATGCAGCAGGTTGGGTGAAATTTCTTTATATTCTACAGGATCTCTGTTTTCACGAAAGTATTTTCCTAATTCTACTCCATCGGAAGTATAAATTACCGATGCCTGATCTTTTTTAGGATTTTCAAGTGCTTCTGTACTTGGCATGGGACCAAAAAGGTTCAGAAAGTCTATCGACACCAGGTATACATATAGTATAATAAAACATAAAGTCGATAAAAAAATAATCCAAAAAAAACGAATCATTTTAGACCAGATGGTATTTTCATTATTGCGCTTAAACATTGGCCAAATTTACTAAAAAATGATTAGGAGGAAAGGCATAAAATCGATGGATTGATATTGAGAAGTTTAAGGACAAAAATGGATTAATTTAGGGGGAAAGGTGAAATGTACTGCTTAAGGGTGAAAAAGGGTTCAAATTGAAGAGGGATAGTTGCATTCATGTTTCCTTTTTGACGATTAAAGTAGTATATTTAAAGCCTAAAATAAATTTTAATAAATAACTAAAAATATGCCGGATCAATTGAAAAGTACAGCCCTGAAAGGAGTATTGCACGGAGATGCAGTTCAGGAGTTATTCGAATTAGCCAAGAAACATCAATTCGCCTTGCCTGCGGTAAACGTAATCAATACTGATTCGGTGAACGGAGTGTTGGAAGCGGCAAGAGATTTAAATTCTCCTGTCATCATTCAGTTTTCAAATGGCGGAGCACAGTTTTATGCAGGAAAAGGGTTGCCAAACGGAAAACAAGAGGCAAGTATCGCCGGGGCTATTTCAGGTGCCCACCATGTACACCAATTGGCGGATGTTTATGGAGTGTCTGTAATCTTACATACGGATCATGCTGCCAAAAAATTACTTCCATGGATCGACGGCTTGTTAGACGCTGGTGAGAAATTTTACAAAGAACACGGCAAACCATTGTTCTCTTCTCACATGCTTGATTTGTCTGAAGAACCTATTCATGAGAATATAGAAATATGCAAAAAATATCTTGAAAGAATGAGCAAGATGGGCATGACCCTTGAAATCGAGCTTGGAGTAACGGGAGGTGAAGAAGATGGCGTGGATAACTCCGGAATTGACAATTCAAAACTTTATACCCAACCGGAAGAAGTTGCGTATGCGTATGAAGAACTAAGTAAAGTAAGTCATAGATTTACCATTGCTGCCGCTTTTGGGAATGTGCATGGGGTGTACAAGTCGGGTAGCGTAAAACTATCTCCGATCATATTAAAAAATTCGCAAGACTACGCAAAGAAAAAATTTAATCTGACGGCAGAAAAACCATTGAACTTTGTATTTCACGGAGGATCCGGTTCGTCAAGAGCAGAAATCAGAGAAGCTATTTCTTACGGTGCTATTAAAATGAACATCGATACCGATTTGCAATGGGCTTTCTGGGAAGGTATTCTTAAATTCTACAAAGAAAAAGAGGGATACCTTCAAGGACAGATAGGCAATCCAACCGGTCCGGATGCCCCTAATAAGAAGTTCTATGATCCACGTGTATGGTTAAGAAAAGGAGAGGAAACGTTTGTAACACGCCTTAAACTTGCTTTTGAAGACTTGAACGCAGTAGGGGTGAATGAGAAGGACTAGTTAAAAATTAAATCGTAGTAAAAAAGATCTGTTCCGAATTGGACAGATCTTTTTTTGTACCTATTTATGGATAATCTTTGAAGCAGTTTTTCAGAGTGCTAACGGAGGATGATTGTAGGGTTTATTTTTCGATGAAGAATCGAGCGAATTAAAAATTTTATCTATCCAAATAATTTGCTGTCCAGGCTTTGTCCTTCATAACGGGAAAAATATTTACTCATCAATTCCAGAAATTGATGTTTGCTTATTTTAGTGCCTTGTTGAATCTGCTCCTCTGTTTTGTGAAGATTTTCATATTGAATAATCTTCATCCATTTACAGAAATTTTTTATACTTGCCCCCGATACCTTTATCTTGTCTGCCATTCTGCTCAAATCGATTGCTTCCAACTCTATCTCCAATTCCGGTAGATATTTCTGCCAAATCATCAGACTCTCTTGTTTCTTCGGTAAAAAAAACTCCACCCGACTGCTGAACCTTCTGCGAAATGCCTCGTCCATGTTGTGCTGTTTGTTGGTACAAATAAAAATGATACCCTCGTGTTCCTCCATTCGCTGCAATAAATAGGCAACTTCCTGATTGCCGTACCGATCATTTCCTCCTGTGTTGTCACTCCGTTTTCCAAACAGTGCATCGCCTTCGTCAAAAAATAAAATCCAGTTTTTGGTAGAAGCAAGATCAAAAATATATTTTAAATTTTTTTCTGTTTCTCCTACCCATTTCGAAACGATTTGAGAGAGGTCGATTCGGTATACCGGCATATTAATCTCTTTCCCCAACAATCCTACAGAGACGGTCTTCCCTGTGCCCGGAGGACCAAAAAACATCGCTTTGTATCCCTTGTGGCTCTTGCCAAACAATGAATTTTCTTTCAGTCGCTGAAAATTTTTCAACCATGCTTTTACTTCCATCAAATCGATCATTTCCCGATCGTTGAGGCAAAGATCTTCCCATGTTTCATTGGTGGTATAAAGGGTGGCAGGAAAGTTTGTACTGTACGAATATTGATATTCTCCACCGTTTATGATTTGATAAATAAATTCAGGAGTACATTCTAACGGAGTGTCTTCCAAAAGAGGATCTGCAGGCAATGGTTTTAGAATGTTTTGTCGGAAGAGAATACTGCCAGGCAGGAAATACTTTTTTAGTAACTCCAACCGCTTTGCAGTATCATTGCCTGCAAGTAAAAACAAAGCCGTGTGAACAGTAGGGATGAATTTTTCTGCTGCATTTTTGGTGACTCCTCCAATAAATTCACTAAACGCATATTCATTTCGAATTAATTTTAGACGTTCCAATGCTTTGTTACAAAGTACCGCAGATAATGCCAAAGAGACAATGGTGTGTATATTGGCAGAATACTTTTCTGAAAATAGATCGTTAGAGGAATGATAAGAATCAAAGGTGTTTTTATACTCGTTAAAATTAAAAAATTTATTTTCCATGTCGGAAGGATAAAACAAGTTGGACTGTGAAAGAATCGTTTTTATTAAAGGACTAAAAATTGGGTACATAGTTGTTTTATTAATTGTTGAAGGGTTGTCTTCGTGGTTGTAAAAGTATAAAATCCATCTTATATTTATGTATAAAATCGTTATTTCAGTTTTTGACTTTTAACAATCACTATGGGGAATCAAAAAACTTCAGGATCGGAAGGGTATAGGTTTTATACACCTCCCGCTGAGCAAAATGGCTACAGCATTGTAAAGCCAAAAGGAGGATCGTTGGTAAAACCAAAGGGTCAGCCGATAGCAGGGCCGCATACGGCAGGGCGAAGACAAGAAACTCCGGAGGTGAAAGACTCCGGAAACATTTCCTCGTCTCTGGAAGGAGAGGTACAGGCCAAAATGGAAAACAGTTTTGGGCAGGATTTTTCAGGTGTCAGGATTCATAAAGATTCGGATTCGGCCCAAGACATGAATGCGAAAGCCTATACGCAGGGAACGGACATTCATTTTGCACCGGGAGCATACCATCCGGATAGTAAAGAAGGCTTAGAATTAATAGGCCACGAACTGACGCATGTCGTGCAGCAGAGACAAGGGAGGGTAGGACCGGAAGAGCTACATGGGAAAGGACTGGAGATAAATGTAGACAAAAACTTAGAAAAGGAAGCAGACCTGGCCGGAGAAAAGGCAAGTAAAGGAGAGGCTTTAAATATCCGCGGACAATCTTTTTATTCAATACAAAAAGAGGACAACACTAAAAGTCAGGAAATTTCTGATTGGAGAAAGAAAGGAAATTTGGTTGGAGATGTTCCTGTCCGGAATGAATATACCGTACCGGATAACAATGTGGTAGAGCAATATCGTGAATACAATAATTTATTTCAAACAGTTACTGACCTTCAAATAGCGCAAGATGATAGAGCGAAGAAACTAAAAGGTACTGGAAAACAAGTAGCCGATTTCAATTTCTGGTTTGCCAAAGTATACAGCCTTGTGACAAAACATATTCTTGATTATACTAAAAGAAGTGCATTTTATTACCCATCCTTTGTTTTGCGCAGTACAGCATATTTTGAATCCTTATACAATACCAACTGGGAAGCTTCTCAACAAGGAGGCAAGGTAGAAGAACATTGGAGGAAGGCTTTTGCTGCTTCGGCAAAAAACAAAGAATCCTATACTCAGCAATCCGATATCGAAAAGTCTGCTATGGAACCGGATTATTTTTCAGACGGTTCGGGAAACGGCGCAGTTATCCTGACTGCCGAAGCAATAAAATCCATGGCAGTGGTGGACTCGCTGGTACAGTCGATGCTGGCGCACATACGCTTTGACCTGCCCCGGGCAGATGCCTGGGTATACAACACTTATTATAAGACCCAGACCCCAACACTGGATACCTTTATGACTGACTTTATGACGATGGGTGGAGTCTTCGATCTGGCAGGATATGAAATGCAAAAGATAATTTCCCAGCAAGGATCGGCTCTGGCAGATATGGCCCCTAAGTCGGTGCAGGATATGGTTATGCGGTATTTTTTTGAGGCTGACATGACCAGGGAGAGAGCCGATACCTGGCAAAGAGCGGAAGAGCTTAGTAAGTTGCCGACCGATCAAATTCCGGCAAACCCAATTGAACAACCAATTGAACAAGGAAAGGATGGCTTTAAGGCAAATATGGTTCCGGGTAAGTCTTATACCAGTTGGTTGGATAAGATTCCAACCAAACCATCCATGAACAAAACAGCACCGTATGCAGTCACAGGAGCTTCTATGGTGCTGGAGATGGAACCAAAAGCCATTGCAGCGTTACCCTTAATTCAACGTATTCGTTTACTGGCGCAGATGCTAAGCGGTGTTACTGCCAACTCATCAGAAGATGCCATCTTGAAAATCCTGAACGCTACGCTGCAATACCAGCCTGGAGAATTGGTCACCCTCATCGACGGAGTAGACCCCTGGGAACTATTGCTGGATCTGGATTTTAGTAAGTTTACCTCCATGAAACAATTTCTGGCCAACCATTATTATGGAGTAGCTCCTGCAGTTTCTATTATCCGGCTGCTCAGCTCTTCGGTGATCGCCTTGGTGACTTTTGATGAAACCTGGGAAGGAGAAGTTGTCTTAACAGCTTTGAGCATTCGCGCCGACCGGGAAGCAATTGTAAGAAAATTACTTGATTATTTTTCCGATGAAATTAATGCGGCGCAAAAAGATAAATCACCACTTCTGCGAGGCCTAAGCCTGCTGGCCGATAAAGTAATGGCCAACAGCAGTCAAGTGACAAGGCTTTATGCATTGTTTGGCATTTCGCTGAGTGAAAATTCAAACAACCCTATTACAGAGGAAAAAAACACCAGCACTGTGGTTGCCTTATCGACAAATGAAAAACAAGACGGTCTGCATCAGAAAATGCAGTCAACAACCAATGCTGGTAAAAATACAGAAGCAGCGAACGTACTGATTGTATCTGGTAAGCAGCAGCCTTTTTCACCCCTGCAAGGCAGTCCTGTTTCATTTGAGTTTACCCAGGAAAAATTGGTACAAAAAGTGGATGCGCATACCTGTCTGGTAGAAGTGAAAATAATTCTGTTAAAAGAGAATACAAATATATTTATAGATGAGCCTTTGCAACTGAAGGCAACACTTAAGGATAATCGTTGGCATATTCAGTTTAATATACAGTACACAACACCCGATGGGAAAGTAAATAATTTCTCTGCGAAGGATGCCGCCTTGTCCGCTAAATTCACCAACTTAATTCCCAAGTAGTTTCATGGAAACTATTTCACCATTTGAATTGAGAATAATAAGTTTATTGTTTTTAATTAAAAATTTCTTAACCGAATAAACTCGGTTGGTTCTAAAAATTCTGAGGTATTTGCCGGAAGGGATTTCGATTTCAAGAATATAGTTGTTGGTTTTAGCTTCAATGGATGCAGGTTCCGGATCAAGAGCAATATAGTATTTTCCATTTATCAAATTCACAGAGCGGGGATGCGAGTAACCAATGATTTTATTGTCTATAATAGGTTTACCTGTTCTTACATCAAGAATGCTGAGCCAGCAGTAACAAGGATTCCCCATACAGGTAAAATCTATTGGAAGTATAACAAGGCTATCTTTAATAATAATTCTTCCCCAGGGTTCGATTGAACCTTTGATTGTATACTTCCATTGTTTTTTTCCTTTCAGATTCGATCCCACTACGATGCTGTTGTCCTCATGCACAAACCATTTATCGTTCACTACCGGTGCATTCATAAATATAAAAGCCGTGTCTTTCTTGTGAATATAGAGTTGCTGATTCCCAATTCTGCCAAATAAAAAAGCTTTCTTTTTTTTAACGTCTATCAGCATATTGGTTTTTTTCAAATAAGTATTTCCGGTAGGAATAGTACGACTGTTTTGAAACCGTATACGTCCTTTGTCGAGAATTTTCCCGGATCTTTTATTTATAAGGAAAGTATAGGGAGCAACTTGTTTGAATCTGTTAGTTTTTTCTGTCAGGCAAAGGAAAAGTCTTCCCTGAATAAAGGATAAAATATTGGCAGTATCGGTTTTGTAAAAATACCCGTGACTGAATTCTCTACTTGTATCGTCGGGAATAAGAGTATTGTCAAAATATTGAATCCATTTTTTTGTTCCTGTTTTGAGTTCAAGAGCGACGAGAGCAATCGTATCAGGATTTGGTGTATAGGCATAATAAATGGAAGAAGAGTCGGCCAGTACGGCAAGAATCATTTCAGGATGCGTAGGCGTATGCCATAGAAGTTTGCCTTTGGTGTTGAGCACTACTAATTTTTGGTTTTTGGTAGTGTATACAATCATAGAATCCACCATCAACAAATCAGGCTTTCGAATATCCTTGTTAAAATAATTTTCATCAGGAATGTTCTCTTCGGTAGAAAATAGCCATTCAGTTTCTGCCGAGTTAGGCATCTGCCCGGTAAGATTTTCATCGTAATGGCTTTCACTTTGACAGGCAATAAAAAAGATACAAAAAGAGTAAATCAAAAAAGTATAATGTTTCATGCCAAAGTTGTTTTAGTCTGTTTGAAAGGTACTGATTTTGTATATTCAAAACAAAAGGCGAACTCTTCTCAGCTGAGCGATTAGGAGAGGAATTCCACCTCTCCTAAAAACAGTACATTTTATTTTTTTTTGCAAATCTCCTGCTGACTTCTTATCTTTGAAACAGCTTTTTAAATTTTGTATTTAAGAGTTTTTGATTTTATAACCATATTTTAATTTTAAACAACCAAAATAATAATCGCATGAAAAAGAACATGTATTGTGCACTGGGCGTATGTGCATTTGTATTACTTTCAATGGGCGCGTGTAAGAAAAAGAGTTCAGATTCTACCACCCCCGCACCCTCCAACCAGTTTACAGATTCCAGGGACAACAATGTGTATACGACGGTAACCATTGGCACGCAAACCTGGATGGCAACCAACCTGAAATACAACACCTCTGCTTCTATATGCCCAACGGGAGACTGTGCTACGTATGGCGTGTATTATACCTACCCGGATGCAAAAACGGCTTGTCCTTCGGGGTATCATTTGCCTTCGGATGGAGAATGGCAAACCCTGGAATACAACCTTGGAATGCTGGCTTCGGATACGGGTATGAGTGGCGATACGTTGCGTGGAAGGGCGCAATTGATAGGGACAAAACTTCAGGTGGGCGGTTCTTCCGGGTTGAATTTTAAACTTAGTGGGGCTTACGGTGGTAATACTTCTACTTATTTTCCAAGTCAGGTAGGTAATCATGGATATTATTGGACTTCCACTATTGATCCTGCCAATTCCTCCAATGCTTTCGTAAGACTTTTTAATAACACGAATGTTTCAGAAGATTACAGGTATTCAACCTCCACAGGCTTCTATTTATGTATTAGGTGTCTGAAGAATTAATTACTGTTCATTATTCTGTAAGGGTACGTTTACTAATCTTACAGAATTTGTATTTTTAAACTTCAAGCTGTTATGGGAATTAGAATGAAATCAATCCTTTTGGTAGGATGTATTTTTCTGCAGTATTTAAATGGACTTGCTCAAACTACGCCTTCTTTGTCTGTTACTCCTTCGACTATTTGTGTTAGTTCAGGCTCATCAGGCACTGCTACCGTTGCGGTCGCTAATGTTCCAGCCAATGCGACAAATGCAAATTGGTCTGCGACAGGCGGAGCATGGATTACAAATGGTTCCCTTAACGGGGCTACAGTGAACATTAGTAATATTAAATCGTATACCACTATTACTCTGTAATCACTCTGCAGAGAACAAAGCTATTACAGAGTAGTTGAACAAATATAATTTTAAAGTATAGATTTAAAGATGTTAAGAACTCAGCAGGCTACTTTATTTGAAGAAGAACTAAAATGGCTGGAAAAAGTTATCCGAACAAGAAAATCTTTTGGCTCTACGTTCGACATGAGAAATTTTACTATTGAAGCGTTTAAGGCAGTTTACGACTCAAAAAATGAATATATAAAACTCGACATACCTGAAAAAGAAAAAAAGAAATTTGATGTAACAATGCCTGCATTAGATTTAAACAATCATTACCATCGTTTAGTAGAGCATTATAGTTGGGCAGAACGTTTACTTCTTATCCTGTCAATAGCCAACGATTTAAGACCTTTTTATTTTAATTCAATTATTTCTGATGCCAAGTCGTATTACGGCTATAGCAGTTATAATTTCGAAGAAAAAGCAGGTCTTGTAGAACGAAACGATTTTGGCATTGTTCCAACGGCACAGTTTTTCATATATTTAATAGCGGGTGAAGAGTTGGCTATTCGTTTGGAGTTGATAAAAGCGATTGCAGAAGAAAGTTTACTACCTATAAAAAATAAACTGGTGGAAATATCGGAGGGTTCTTTTCATCAACCCATATATTCGGGAATGTTCTGGATGAATAAGCAAAATTTTATAAATATCATCTGCTAAAATAAAATACTTATGCCTCCTCTGGGAAAAGAACAAAAAACGACAACGACTACTAAAGTTCAGACGACTGCTAAGAAGTATACCCCTGCAAATCTGGAACAAAAGGGAGTAAGTAAGAACGTGGCAAAAGGAAATAATGTACTTGATAAGTCAGGAAAAAAGAAAGATCCTGATGCCCTCAAAAGTGTTAATGGATGTGACATTGTTATATACAGCCCTGTTACTTCTCAGAACATCAAAGCAGCCTTTGCAGGAGGCGACAGTGCTAAATGGCAAGTGCTCGAAAAAGTAACATGGTCATTAAAAAATAATTTTCCCATCGACGCGTATGACTGGTTCAAACGCACTTATAAAATAGAACCCCCGGCTGATATGCGAAATGGAGTAATCAGCCAGGACTACGGGGCCAGCAACCGAACGATGATGATTTACGGACACGAGTTGACCTCTAAACCAGGAATACTTAAAAGAGTATTGCTAGGAGTGATTCAACTTCCAGAAAAAACAAAAAAAGAAATCCATGCTGATTTTTTTGGTCTTATCAATTATGGGGACGGGGAGAGCAGCGCTGATGATGGAACGAGAGCCAAGTATAGGAGTTATATCGATGAGACACTGATGGAAGCATTAAAAACGTTTACCAAACAGCCAGGTGAAAAAGTAGAAAGTAAAAATCTGAAAAAGAGCGAAACGATATACGAAGCTGCGCAAGAGGGAACGGAAATAATGGAGGAGTTTATCGAAGCCTATAAGGAGGCGAAGCATGAGATGGAAGTGTTGCTAGAGCAGAAAAAAATTAAAGAAGGAAGCAATTCTGAATATATTTTAAAGAAAAGAGTTGAAGAACAGAAGGATGGAAATTTCAAGGAAGTGACTCACAAAATTAAAAAAGAAGATATTAAATATGATCCAGATACAGTTTTTATACCAAAACAAAAATAGGCTAACTAAAAACATATTATTATTTGTTTTTATTGCTATTTCTGGTTGTAATAACAATAAATTAAATAAAGTAAAATTACTACCTGATAATGCGATAGAAATGGCTTTGGATAGTCTATCTGAAGTTAACAATAAACTTACTAAAGGATATTTAAAGTATGATTCATTACCGGATGGATATGGAGAATTTAGTTTAAAAACATTTACTTCATTGTATAAAGCAGAGGATACAAAAACAGATAGTTTGATTTTAAAAGTTGGAAATTTATTAAGCACAACAACAAAATATAAATATCCTGATTTCCTTGAAAGAGGTTTTTGGAAAATGTCTTTTAATAATAAAAACAGCAAGTATGATTCAACAGAACAGGTGGGTATTTTCCATATAAGTGATCTGGTGTATTATAATAAAGGGGAAAGTTCAATGTTATATTTTGGATACCGATGTGGGAATGAATGCAGCGAAGGTTTTATAATTGAATATTTTTTTGATTTAAATGAAAATAAATGGAAAATAAAGAAATTGATACCTGTTTGGACGTCCTATAATAGATAATTTAAAAGGCAACTAAGATAAAATAATTGGTATGTGAATCCACCCCCGTCAACGTTAGCTTATAGCTAATGTTGTTATACGGTAAGGGGTTTCGCCGGGCCACGATAATTGTATTTCGTAATTACGTTGCATTCTTTCTTTTTATATTCCCGGCTAAAAGTCTACAGCATAGAGAAGCATTCGCTAGAAGCTAAGACAAATGAGGCACCATTAGATCTAGGATGTATCGACAGGAATTCCACCTCTCCTAAAAACAGTACATTTTATTTTTTTTGCAAATCTCCTGCTGACTTCTTATCTTTGAAATAGCTTTTTAAATTTTATATTTAAGAGTTTTTGATTTTATAACCATATTTTAATTTTAAACAACCAAAATAATAATCGCATGAAAAAGAACATGTATTGGGCATTGGGCGTATGTGCATTTGTATTACTTTCAATGGGCGCGTGTAAGAAAAAGAGTTCAGATTCTACCACCCCCACCCCCTCCAACCAGTTTACAGA
>DATHPH010000196.1:0-4250 GCA_035484095.1 Cytophagaceae bacterium
CAGTGTTGAAAAAATTCTGGCCATCAATCAAAAATACCCTTTTATGAAATACATTTTAAACGAACATAATATAGGTATGTGCCGTTCGTTTAATAAGGCCCTTGCAATAGCAAAAGGGGAATACATCATTGATTTGGCTGCAGATGATGCGATGCTACCTGAAAGGGTGGAAGAACAGGTAAACGCTTTTTTGAAGTTAAGCGAATTGTACGGAGTTGTTTATTCAGATGCCTATATAATCTCGGAAAATGGCGATCGAAAGCATACTTTTTATAAACGAACTACTTTAGGAGAATTGTCTGAGGGGGTGTTGAAAGGAGATGTTTTTAAAGAATTAATTCACAGCTATAAAATATGTTCGCCTACTATTATGGTTAGGAAAAAGCTGTTGGAGGAGATGGGAGGGTATGATGAAATACTAAGTTATGAAGACTACGATTTTTTTGTTCGTTCTTCCAGGGAATATCGTTATTATTATATTGATAAACCCCTTACTCTCAAACGTGAAGTAAAAGGTTCGGACTCCTCTTCATGGTATCGAAAAGGGATAAATGTGCATTTGGAGTCTACCTTGATTGTATGTAAAAAAGCACTATGGCTATGCAGAAATGATGTGGAAAAAAAATCATTGTTGCATTCGGTGCGGTATCATTTTCGGCAATCGTATTTTGTAAATAATTATGCCTTGGCAGGATCTTATTATGATTTGATTTTATGCATCGTAAAAAAGAGTACTTTTTTGGATAAAACGATTATGTTTTTAGCAAGAAATAAAGTGTCTGTGTATGGAGCGTATATGAAGTATATTAAACTCAGAAGCGCCGTAAAAACGAGTTGATTTTGTTAAGACACTTCTGAGTTTAATGGGGTTATTAAAAAATGGAGATTACTATTTTTTCTTTAGAAAAACTTTTGTAATCATACCTGCATCTGTAAGACCTGCTGCAGAAGATTCAATTTCGTATCCTTCTGCTACTAATTTATTGATAGCTGTCAAAATGATATCTCCATTATCATCATGGTTTTCAGTTTTGAATTCTTTAAAAGGAATAACTTCTCTTTTGTTATTTCCATAGTGAATATGAACGCCTTTGTCCGGGTATGTAGGGATTTCATAGATTTCAACCAGAATGTAATTAGAGCCGGCATTGATTGAAGTTTTGTCTGATGGTTTAAATGCCATTAGTAATACAGAAATAACAGAGACAACTGCAAGTAAAGAGTAAAGTAGGTGTTTTTTCATGGTTTTAATGTTAAAGTTTATAATTGTTTGGAAAAACTAGTGAAAATTATCTTCATAAAGAAAGTTTTAGAGATAATTTTGTAACAATTAACGTAAATCTATTTTATTTAGTTACCATTTTTTTTGTTAGTTTTGATTACAAAAGTTAAAATAGTGATTTGGCTATAAATAGCATCAATCATTAAATACACATTTAAATAGCTACCAATCGTTAAGTGAATTTCTTATATCCACAATTTTTATTTGGCTTATTGGCAATTTCTATTCCAATCGTTATACATTTTTTTAATCTTCAGCGACCGAAAAAGATATTGTTTCCAAATGTTAAATTTCTAAAACAAGTACAACAAATTTCTTCCAATAAATTAAAAATTAAACATCTTTTGGTTTTATTGTCAAGAATATGTTTTATAATTTTTTTGGCATTTGCTTTTGCACAACCTTTTATTGTTGATAAAAGTGCAAATAGTTTTAAAGGAACATCATTGGTTTCATTGTATTTGGATAATTCGTTCAGCATGCAGAACGAATTGGCTCAAGAAAAGGCTTTGGATCTTGGTATAAAATCGGTACAGAAACTGACGGAAATTTTTCCGGGAACCACCTCGTATAATCTTCTTACGAATGACTTTGAAGGAAAGGATCAGTTTTTTAAAAATAAGGATAAACTTAATGAACGTATTTCAGAAATAAATTTTTCTAATACCTATCGTGATGCACTTTCTGTCTTAAAAAGGCAGCATCAATTATTGCTTGAACAAGGAGCAGAAAATAAACATATAATTTGGTTTTCCGATTTTCAAAAGAGCACGTTGGGAGATTTGTCTTTGCTTCCTTTTGACACCACCATCCATTATCATTTAGTACCTGTTCAGAATAGGGAGGTTTCAAATGTATCCGTTGATTCGGTGTGGTTGTCTAATCCAATGGTTAAAATGGGAGAGAACAATACGCTTCAAATAAAACTGCGAAATAGTGGAACGAAAGATGTAAGAGAATTGACGTTGAAGTTATATATGGACGATATCCAGGTTAGTTCGACCGTAGTGGATATTCCATCAGAATCTTATGCGAGTGCATCTTTTGTTTTTAATATCAATGGCGAGGGACAAAAAAAGGCTTCTATTCGTTTTGAAGATTACCCAATCGTTTTTGATAACGAATATTTTTTAACACTTAATGTGTCTCCGAAAATAGCGATTTTACATTTGTACGATAAAGAAGAAGGGTACATATCAAAGGTATATGAAAATGAATCTGTTTTTAAAGTAGAGAATAGCCCCATAGGAGATTTTGATTATTCCAAAATCTCCACTACTAATCTAATTGTATTGGATGGACTTAAAAACATCCCGGAGGCCCTATTTAAACCCTTGCAAGACCATGTCGAGACAGGTGGAAGTTTGCTTGTTTTTCCTGCAAAGGAAGGAAATTCTATGAGCTATGAAAAATTTTCGATGTTATTTCATCTTCAAAATCCTGAAATGGTAAGACCGGATACTACTCATAAATTATCCTATGAAATGGAGGCACCTGATTTTTCAAATCCATTTTTTAACAATGTGTTTGAAAAAAAAGATCCAAACATGATGATGCCATTTGCCTACCCTATACTAAAATGGGAAAGACGAGGAGGTGTTCTTTTGCGCTTTAAGAACGGAGAAACTTTTTTGTCTTCCATATCGATTGGGAAAGGACAGCTCTATCTGGCGACCACACCTCTTGACGATAAGTTGACCAACTTACAACGACATTCCATTTTTGTGCCGCTGATGTATAAGATAGCGTTTAATAGCATCGTTTCCACAGAGCGATTATCCTACTCTTTTCAGGAACCAAGTTTTTCGGTTGATATCGATAAAGAAGATAAATCGTCAAATGCAGTATACCATCTGGAAGCAAAAAATTTTGACATGATTCCGTTGCAGCGGAAAGTAGGAGGGAAGTTAATAGTGGATTTACCATCCGAGCAAATGCGAGCAGGTTTTTATAATTTAACACTAAACGGGAAAGTAGAAAAAGTACTTGCCTTGAACTATGGTAAAAAAGAGTCTGTAATTTCTGCTTATAATAACGATGAATTAAAAGAAATGACGGAGAACCATAAAAACGTTAAAATATATTCTTCGGAAACAAGTAATGAGTTTGCGGATACCTTTCGTCAGGATAATATAGGAGTACCTTTGTGGAAATATTTTCTGATAGGAGCATTGTTGTTTCTTATGCTCGAGATATTGCTAATAAGATTTCTATAAAGGGTCAATAATTTCGATGTTTTGTTTAGTTTTCAATAGCCTAAAGTAAAATTTGTAATAGTATGAAAATACTGATAAAAAATGCTACCCTAATTGATTTAAAATCCTCTTTAAACGGGCAGGTAAAAAATATTCTTATCGAAAATGGGAAAATGAATTTTGTAAGCGAAGATGTTACTGCCGACAAAATTATTGAAGGAAAAAAGCTTTGTGTGTCCTCGGGATGGTTTGATATGCGTGTTACCATTGGAGAACCTGGTTTAGAACATAAGGAAGATATTGAATCAGTTTGCCAGGCCGCTGCTGCAGGTGGATTTACAGCCATCGCTTCCATGCCTACAACCAAACCTCCCGTTCAGACAAAAGATGCTGTATCCTACATACGCACCCGTACCTCTGATTCGTTGGTGACGATTTATCCCATAGCATCCGTTACAATTGGAAATAAGGGCGAAGAACTTACGGAAATGATAGATCTTCATACGGCAGGTGCGGTAGCCTTTACCGATGGAGATAAGCCGATTTGGCATTCCGATGTCATGTTAAAAGCACTTCAGTATACACAAACGTTTGAAGGGTTAGTGATTAACCATGCCGAAGATAAATTACTGACACACGGTGCTCAAATGAACGAAAGTTTGCTTAGCACCAGGCTTGGATTAAGAGGCTTTCCTAAACTGGCGGAAGAGCTTATGATTGCTAGAGATTTGCAGATTCTGGAGTACACAGGTGGGAGATTGCATTTTGCACAT
>DATHPH010000197.1:0-7517 GCA_035484095.1 Cytophagaceae bacterium
CAGATGAATAAACGAGTAAAAATTGTTCTATGGATTTTTGTTGCATTGCTTCTTACTCAATGTTCCCAACCTTCCTCAAATTCAAAAAGTACAACATTTATTTCTCCAAAAGATAGTAATTTTATATATGTGGGAAGAATAGATTTTACCCATCCTCAATCTCTGCGATTTGCTTATTCAGGCACCTCCATCCGTTTTCGCTTTGAAGGATCTGTCTGCATCCTTCATTTAAAAAATAAAAGTTTAGCAAAAGATTCAGAAGGTAATTTTTTAAAAAACTATTATACAGTGATTGTTGATCGTGGGAAACCTCAACTAATAACAGTTTCCAACGAAGACGAAAAAGTGAAGCTAAAAAAAATGGGAAAAGGAATTCATGATGTTCTAATTTTTAAAAGGACAGAGGCGATGGTCGGAGAAGGAATTTTTGAAGGAATTGAAATCGAAAAAGATAAAAAAATGCTGCCCGTTGTTGATACTAAAATCAGAAAAATAGAATTCATCGGCAATTCTATTACTTGCGGATATGGAAATGAAGGAGCTTCGAAAGATTGTCATTTTTCTCCTGAAACAGAAAATGGATACCTGGCGTATGGTGCCATCACTGCCCGAAAACTCAATGCCGATTATCTTGCGGTAGCTTATTCAGGAAAAGGTATCTATAGAAATTTCGATGGTTCAATGTCTAACACACTCTCTCTCTTGTATGATCGAATCTTCCCAGACAGCGCTCAATCCCCTAAATGGAATTATAAAAAATGGCAGCCTAATGTAGTAGTGTTAAATTTGGGTACCAATGATTTCGCAAAAGGATTGCCCGATTCGGTGATATTTGTCAATACATACGTGAATTTTCTTAAAAGGCTCCGCTCCTATTATCCTGAGGCGCATATTCTATGTACGGAAGGGCCAATGTCCAATGATCTTTATCCTGCCAATCTTAATGCTTTTACGAAAGTAAAAAACTACATCATAGCCTCTAAAAATAAAATGTCCTTAATAGGTGAAAAGAAAGTATCTACCTTTTTCCCAACTCCTCAAGAAGCATCCGATTATGGTTGCGATTACCATCCTAATTTAAAACGCCACGAAAAAATGGCGGAAGAATTTACCAAAGAAATTAAAACAATAATGAAATGGTAAAGTATTATCGAACCGTAGAATCCTTAATGGTAGAGGGTTGTATTACTGCGCTGCGCTGAGAAGCAAGTGAATCTTTTTTTACTGGAATTGTATTTCTCCTAACGGTATCTACCGTATATGCGTGATGCACCGCCATTACCTCTGGATGTGCCTTTCTTACCGTATCCTCTTTTGCGCCTATGGAATAATCCTTGTAAAGTTTTTGCAAAACATATTTCAGTCCTATATTGTTGCTATCCAGAAAAACAAGTCGCTCGTAGTAAGGAATTGCCTCCTTCTCTTTGTTTTGATCGTTAAGAATTTCAATTAAATAGCGGTATACGTCTTTACTATTTTTATCATAAGCAGTATATTTTTGTAAAAATTTAAAAGCTTCAATGGTATTTCCTTCCTTATAATAGAGAAGTCCTAATTGATAAAAAGCGAGTGCGTAGGCGGAATCTTCCCGGAGACAGTTTTTATATGAAACGATAGCACTTTGTTTCATTCCTTTTTGATAAAAAATTTTCCCTTCTGAAAAATAAAAATTTGGATTATGTGGATCCAACTCTTTGGCTAGAAGTGTGTATAACAAGGCGGAATCTTCTTTTTCTTTATGTAAATATATTTTTACAAGATCAAGGTAGGCAGCACTGTTTTTACGATTTCCGCGAATAGCCGACATTAGATACTTTATTGCGGTAAGTGTATCTCCTTTCGAAACACATTGCTCTCCTTTTAATAAACTAATATCTGAATTAAATGGGACCACCAGTTCAGCCTTTTTTAAATACAGCGTACTTCTGCTTGTATCCCCTGTAGCCCAATATACTCTGGCTTGTAAAACGGATAATTCAGGATCATCTAAACCGAGGCTTTCTGCTTTTTCTGAAAATTTAATGGATTTAAAAAAATCACCTAATGCAAAATTGATTTGGGCACCTAATAAGTAGTAATCTCCGTTACTGGACTTCACCTTAATGGCTCCTTCCACATCTCTTAAAGCATCTGTATAACGATACATATTGAAATATACCCGCGCTCTTTTGTACAATAATTCATCGTTTTCCGGATCATCTTTAATTGCTTCGTTAAGGTAATTTAGCTGAGGTTCATAAGAACCTTTTATAGCATTAAGGGGCATACTTTCCTTTTTCGAATCTTCTCTACACGACATTAGAGAAAATACTAAGAAAAAATATAATACGGCATAAACATTCTTTATCATCCTATTTCAAAGTTAAACAGCAAAGAAACAAATGCAATAAATTATTCTCTAAGATTTCGCAATTCCATATAATAGACTTTTATGCTAGTTTCCCCTCTACCGAGTTATGTTTATTGACAAATCTGTTAGGTATTGCGCTCATAAGCACTTTGCCGAGGGAAAGCACAATTATATTATTTGTTTCACCTTCTTAAACACAGTTATATCTATGAAAATATAATCGTTTTATTTCCGGACACAAAAACACGGTCGTCTAAGACTAGTTTCAAAGCTTCAGCTAAGACAGAAACCTCAACTTCATGTCCTATCGTTACCATACTTTTGGCAGTACAGGAATGGTCGACGGAGTCCACTTTTTGCACCAATATGGGCCCTTCATCCAAATCATTGTTCACAATATGGGCGGTAGCACCTATTAATTTCACACCACGCTCATAAGCCTGTTTATATGGATTTGAACCCACAAAAGCAGGCAAAAAAGAGTGATGAATATTGATAATTCTATTTTCAAATTTCTCTACAAAGTCCGGTGAAAGTATCCTCATAAACTTTGCCAATACCAAATAATCGGGTTTATGTGGAGTGATCGTTTCATACAGTTCATTTTCGAATTGTTCTTTCGTTTTGTTTTCATGAGAAACATAATAAAAAGGAATATTGAATCTGCCGGTATAGTCCTTTAATACATTATAATTGCCAATAACGCAATGAATTCTTGCATGCAGCTGATCAAAATGATGCCTGGAAAGTAAATCGCTTAAACAATGGTGCTCTTTGGTAACCAATATAACGATGTCTTTTTTCTGCTTAGGATTTATATTGACCTTAGCACCTTCCGGTAAAATAGCTTCCAATGCAGCATGTAAACGATCTTTGTCTAGAAATCCGGAAAGTTCGGAACGCATAAAAAAAGTATTCGTCTCTTCTTCTACAAACTCCTTCATTACCAAAATATTCAGATCATTTTCAAAAACAATGGTGCTTATTTTTGAAATCAACCCTTTATAATCTTGGCATGTAATGAGAAGAATATGTGTTTCCATTAAGAATTTAAGCTTATTATTTTAGATGCTTCTACTCCGATCCACCGACACTTACTACTTATAGGCACAAGCACATGCTTGTATCAGCAAAGCTATTTTACCAACCACTTGCCAAAACATCCGCAATGTGCATTACCTTTATCGGACTGTTGTGTTTATTAATATACCCTTCCAAATGCATTAGACAGGAAGAATCCGTAGATATTATTACTTCTGCTTTTGTTTCTATTGCGTTGTTTACTTTCTGTTCGCCCATTCCTACAGAAATGGACTCGAATTTAACGGCGAAGGTTCCTCCAAAACCGCAACAATTTTCGTTGTCCTTCATTTCAACTAACTCCAGCCCTTCTACATTTCGAAGCAAGTTTCTTGGTTGTTGTTTTAAGTGGCATTCTCTAAGTCCGGAACAAGAATCATGATAGGTAGCTTTCATTTCTAGTTTCGCCCCTTCTACTTTTTCAATTTTTAAAATATCTGTAAGAAACTCTGTAAATTCAAAAACGTGCTTTTTCAGATCCCTGTACTCTTTTATATAAGAACTGTCTTTAAATAACTGGGCATAACTGTTTCGTACCATTCCAACACAAGATGCTGAAGGTGCAACCACATACCGATCTCCTTTAGAAAAATCATTTAAAAATTTAATCGCAACTTCTTTTGCCTGTTCAAAGTGCCCTGCGTTATATGCCGGTTGTCCACAACAAGTCTGATTGGGATTGTACGATACTTCGCAACCTAACTTTTCCAACACTTTTACCATATTAAAACCGGTTTGAGGATAAACCTGATCAACAAAACAAGGTATAAAGATATCCACCGCAATTTTTTTATTCATTTGACTGTTTGTTTAATTCAAAATTTTACCTGAAGTAAATTATCTTTTCATTGTTTTATGATGGAAATACTTCTGATGAAAGTTTCATAGCGGAAGCAAACTTAGTTTTATCTATGGACAAATTGATCGACAACGATTCTAAATATCGTATTATTTCTTCGGTAGCCATGTTTCCCGTTAATTCATCCTGCGCCATCGGACAACCTCCATAGCCTTTGATTGCTCCATCAAATCTTCGACAACCAGCCTGATAGGCTGCTTCAATCTTCTCCAGTGCCACAGAAGGGTTGGAATGTAAATGAGCTCCAAATTCAATTTCAGGAAAGCGCTTAATTAAATTGGTAAACAAATACGTTATGTTTTCAGTATTAGAAATGCCAATAGTATCCGAAGGACAAATTATTTTTATGCCTAATATTTTCAATTTTGAAACAAACTCCTCAATATAGGCTACGTCATAAGGATCCCCATAAGGATTTCCAAAGCCCATTGAAAGATAGACCACTAATATTTTATCATTTTTTACGGTCAGTCCCTGAATTATTGTTAGTTGTTCAAATGCTTCAGCGATTGTTTTATTCGTATTGCGTTGCTGAAATGTTTCTGACAAAGATAAAGGAAAACCCAAGTAGGCAATTTGTTCGTATTGACAAGCTTCTTCAGCACCTCTCACATTGGCAACTATGGCCAATAATTTAGTTTTGAAAGAACCCATTTCCAACTGTTCCAGCACCTCGGCAGTATCTTTCATCTGTGGAATCGCCTTCGATGAAACAAAACTTCCAAAGTCCAACGTATCAAAACCTACCTGAAGTAATGCATTAAGGTAATTGACTTTTACCTTGGTAGGTATAAAATCATGAATGCCCTGCATGGCATCACGAGGGCATTCGATTAATTTTATCCCGCCGGTCGGTATAATTCCTGAAGAATTTTGTACCATAGTCAATTTCTTTTATTTTATCGGCTTTTGCCTTAATTACGTTGACTTAATTAAAAAACTTCTTTTGCGATCGCAATCACCGAGTCAGATTTACTCATCGAGTAATAATGGAGTACTGGTAGTCCGGCTTTTTTTAATTCTTTAGACTGGTTAATGCACCATTCTATCCCAACTTTTTTTACATCTTCATTGTTTTTACACTTTTCCACTGCATCGGCTAAAGATTCCGGAATATCAATATGAAAAATACTTGGTAAAACAGTGAGCTGTTTTTTAGTAGTGAGTGGTTTCAACCCGGGGATAATTGGAACATTGATCCCCTCTTCTCTGCATAATTTTACAAAATCAAAGAACTTGTCATTATCGAAAAACATTTGAGTAACAATGTATTCACCGCCGAGTCGAATCTTTTCCTTTAAGTATTTTATATCCGTTTTCATATTGGGTGCCTCAAAATGTTTTTCAGGATAACCGGCAATTCCGATACAAAAATTAGAAGGAGCAGCATTTTCAACATCGTCAAACAAATATTTACCACTGTTCAGATCCTTGATTTGCTTAATTAAATCTGTTGCATAATTATTGCCATCCTTTTCCGGAATAAATACGCCTTCCGATTTGATGGCATCTCCACGAAGTGCCAATACGTTGTCTATTCCCAGAAAATTTAAATCTATAAGAGCATTTTCCGTTTCCTCTTTGCTAAATCCACCACATATAATATGAGGAACAGCGTCTACATGAAACCGATTCATGATTGCAGCGCATATTCCAACGGTACCTGGTCTTTTTTTGGTCGCCACTTTTTCCAACAGACCGTTTTCTCGCTTTCTGTAGAGATATTCTTCTCTGTGGTAGGTCACGTCAATAAAAGGAGGCTTAAATTCCATCAAAGGTTCTATGGCCGAAAAGATTGAATTGATATCCTGACCTTTTAACGGTGGCAATATTTCTAATGAAAACAAAGTTTGCTTCGCATTTTTGATATGATCTACTACTTTCATCTATTTTATAAAATTGGTCGACAAAAATACTTAATTTTTTAACTATTAAAGTCCGCTCTTAATTTATTCTTTACCATAAAATATTTATTCCAGTAGTATCTTCGAAAATAAAAAGTCAAAAAAGTGAAACCCCATTTTCACTTTTAATTTTTAAAAATGGATTTTAAAAAAACGTGATCCACAAAACAGAAATTATTATAAATATTATTTTTCTTAGTAGGATAAAAAAAAACTACCACCTCAAAAGAGGTGGTAGCGGATCATGTGGCAACAGCAAATTAACCACATTTGTTATGATGCTAATTACAAAAGGGATTTAAATATACACAGTCGACTTGAAAATAACAATCAAAAAAATATTGTCTACGCTATCCAAAATATTTACAAAATTGTACTTTTTTAATATATCGTAAAGGCTAAAACTAAATACTTTGCTCCTGATATGATTTATTGTAGCAAAAATAAATTTTCAGTAATTACAAAGCGTCTCGTTTCATATAAAATTAATCAAATTTAATATAAAATAATTTATATTTAAAGATTTATCCATGAATTAAATGCGGAAGTTTTTGCCAAAATCAACATTCTCTAAAAAATGTCCTCGAATTTAGGTTAAGAGATCCTTTTTAAAGCTGAATTTAGGCTGCATTTAAAGAGAATTCAGCATGGCTGATCTTTATTACCTCCAAGCATTTTAGCGAAGCTCCTATCCTAACAAAACTTATTACTAAAAGGCATAAGAAAGGCTTAATCAAATTAGATGGACAGTTTTAAAAATAGAATAGCAGGTAACCGAGAAGTAGTTTTTTAGTTTTACAGGAATAATTACGTAGGAAATATCCCTTTCCATTTAAAGTATTTTGAATATTTTCATTTGATTCGATACTACATGGTCTACTTTAGGTTATTTAAAAATAAAAGTATCGTTTTAGCATTGAAAAAAGCATCTCCTATTTAAAGACCCTAAATTATTGAAAATATAATAACCACCTCAACTGCATTACGAGGATTAAGCATTTGAGATCCTTCTAAATGGATAATTAACAAAACTGTTCTAATAATGGATGTAAAAATCCATTTGGTTGATAAGTACTCCATAAGGCTGTTTTTCATTCTATAAATGTTTTTACACCAAAAATATGCCTTGAAATAGGGAAACTGTTTTATAATCAACCACACAGCATTGTAAGCAGTCAAAATAGTCATGATTTTGCTTTTGTTGGATTTATACTGTCTCAAAATTCCAAATCATAAGGTTTTCAGAGATGCTCCAAAGTTAGGCTCTTTTAAAAATAATGATCGTTCGTGGATCATTCAAGTCGCTTATTCTTCTAATTACAAT
>DATHPH010000198.1:0-4103 GCA_035484095.1 Cytophagaceae bacterium
GGCGGGCAATTTTTTAGACAAGTATGGCTCTGGCAAAGGAATTAACTATGCGGTCAAAAAATTAACGCAGGTGAAAAACGATATAGCAATTACATTTACCCAAAAAGAAAATCAGAAAGAATTTATTTTAAAGAACAAGCATTCATTCATAGAAATAAAAAAAATAATTCTGAACCCCAAATTTCAATGGGCTATACCAGATGAATGGAGCAGAGAATTATTGGAGCATAATTTCATATTAACGGTGATGTGTTACAACAGTAAAGGAGGTACAAGGCAGCAAATCTATTCTATAACAGGATTTAATAATCCATATTATTACCAACCAGTCTTTACATTGAATAATCCCATAAATATTCCTGTAAGCACATGGGATGGATTACCTAACGATAATGAATTTCCTATAAAAATTGTATTGGATCTTTCCAGTAAAATAACTGATTTTAAATTTGATGTGATGTTGGTTTATGATGCAGCGCTGGTGTAACCCTCCCTTAAATTCGGACAGTTGTAAAATAGATTTCTTCTTTTCATTAATAAAATGAAATTGTTTTCTATCGCACTTCCCTCCTCCTTTGTACAATTTATATTTTACATATATCGGGATTTGTAAACAGATACTTTTTAAAATAACAAAAATAACCAATTATAAATAAGCCATCTTCCTCTATACAAAATAACCTTGGCTTATTTCATTTAAAATCCTTGAACTATTTTTCCCTTAAAAAGATGGGTGCTCATTTTTTTCGAAACAATAGGGTATCAATTATTTTTTTATAACTTATTCCACTTAATTCCTTTAGAACAATTAAATCTAAAACAGTAAGCAGAAATAATATTATTGAATTGTACAGACCTAAGCCATTCTGGTCGCTGGTAGCGATGATCACTAAAAGAAAAGCAGTAACAACAATTAAAGACATTACCCAAAATAATGTTTTCAAAAATTCGATAATCCTTTTTTTAAACATAGATACACATTTTAGGATTTTGCTGAGGTAACCTACTAAAAGGCAACCTGGTATTGCACAACAAATTCGCCCAGTCTCTTATTTTGTTTTAGTTGACCAATCGTATTTTCCGTAAAGTATGGTCTGTTCTGATAATCTAATGTAATTTTTGCATGATTACCATTTATCAGCCAGTTTATTCCGACATCATACACAAACATAGGCCCGCTAAGTGCTTTGTAAATGCTGTACTGAGCGTCAATGTAGGGTTGTATCGTTCCTTGTTTACCTAGTAAACTATCTGCAAACTTATACGCTGTTTGCAAATAAAATGTGCTTCCTGTACCAATGTATGGAAAGGCATTGCCATAATTGGCTTTGTCAAAATTGGTCGTTCCTCTGTTACTTCCGGAAGCAGGATTGTCTGGACCTGTCACTTTTACAAAATTTGTTCCGTAGTTATAATTGGAATAGCAAGCATATAAACTATAGGCAGTACCTTTTTCCCTATTGATCGGTGTATCGTAAAATAAGTCTAAGGCAACTAATTTGAGATCTTGAGACAGCGTATCTGTACCGGTAGTACCACCTGATAGCATCATGGCATTTTTTTGATAATAAAAACCGCCACCAAGATTCAAAACTCTCTTCTTACCTAAATAGGAACCAACCATGCTTGGAGCAAAATTACTTTCCTGATCTAAGAACTGATAACTAAAATATCCCTGATAAACCAACTTTGGAGGCAGGGTAGAAAATTGACTTGAATTTTTATTGATGGGTGCTATTCCAGAACCTGAAGCAGTTTGAATTACAAACGGTTTTCCTACGGATACTCTATAATCAATTTTCCCTATTTTACCTTTTGCATAAACACCCAATCTTCTTACAAATTGATCGTAGGTATCGTTTGTTACTTCCTGATAATTGGGAGGATCTAATACCAATATACTCGATACAGACGTATTAGAAAATCGCGAAGGTCCATTCCATCCGTTAAGACCACCTCCAATGCTTAGGTATTTTTTTATTACTGCATAATCCATTGTAATATCATGAAAGAAGCTCCCTGCCTTGCGAGGAGAAAGATAATTAAGATTATTCTGACCGAATTGCATAAAAAAATTAATCCGATCTGTCAAGACTCCGCTCATCACAAATCGAATCCGTCTTACACTCATATCAGTGGTGCTGTTTTGTGCAAAATTCTCCACAGTAGTTCCCGGATTGTTTTGAGTATACCTTGCCCAAATCTGACTGGTCATATTCAGCGTAATGAATCTGGAGCTGTCTTTAGTATCAAGGTAAAACCTCAACCCATGCTTTAATTTGTTTCCAAATTGTGCAAAAGCATTGCTTCCATTTATAAATAAAAAAACTAAAAAAAAGAGTGTTGCAATGGATGTTAATTTAATTCGATTCATGCTATTTATTTCTGTATTTGCAAAAGTAGTAGATTTTCAATTTATACAAGTACTGTTTGAGAAACGGTGTTCTTGTATTTCTGCAATTCTAGTTCCAGTCCTTTAATTTTATCTTCCATTTCTACTCTCTGACGGTGAAGCTCTTCTTGAGTCGCCTGCATTTCTTCTGTGTTTTGGCGCATCTCTTCCTCCTGGGCTCTAAGTTCCTCTGCCTGTTGCTGAGATTCAAAGAGAAGCTCCTTGGTTCTGGTATTCACTTTTACACTTGATAAAGTAGAAGCTATAACTTCTCCTAATTTTTCTACAAATTCAATTTGATATTTTTCGATTTTTTTGAACGACGCAATTTCAATAATTCCCAATACCTCCTCATTTAACTTCATTGGAACAATCAACACATCCGATGGGAGTGATCCTCCGAGTCCGGACGATATTTTCACATAATCCTTTGGTATTTCTGTAAGGTAAATGGTTTCCTTTTCTATCCATACTTGACCACTTGTTCCTTCTCCCTTCAATATAGTATTTTTATCGAATTTTTTTCTTCCCCATGCATACGTAGCAACGAGTTCTAAATACTCTTCCTGATTTCCCCCTACCTTATCCTGCACCATATAAAGTTGTCCTTGGTTGGCTTCAAGATATTTGACAAGATTAGAAAGTATGTTTTGTCCAAGATCAAGAAAGTCAGAATTGGAATTTCGCACGATGTCGCCGAAGTTTGCTAAACCAGTAGTCACCCAATTTCTTCTCTTATTATCCTCTGATGCTTCGTTAAGCTTTTCGTGCATCGATTGAAGAGAGTTGGCTAAAACATCGTTGTTGAAATTAGCATCGTATTCTATGTCCAGTTCTCCTGCTCCAATTTTCTGTGCAAACTCTGCCGCTGTTTGAATTCTGTCGATAAGGTTATTGAGAGAATGCGACGCTTCGCCTATTTCATCAATTGTCTGAGGAACTATTTTTTCAGGAAACATTCCCTGTGATAATTTCGAAATGCGATCTTTTATTGTTTGTATAGAAGTAGTAAGGGAAGCAGAAAATGCAAGTGCCAAACTGACCCCAATCATAAGCTGTATAGCGAAAAGGACTAAAAGTAAGATATACGTATTTGAAATAACCGATTCCACATGATTGACCATTGTTTTTTGCATATTTCCCAACAATGGTTCGATTTTCTGTGTAATACTTCGCATCTTTTTTTTAAGTCCATCTTCGGAAGTTAATCCGAGTTCTTTTTCTGCGTCAATAATATTGTGAAATTCTTTTTCGTAATTTTCAATGTTCGCTAAAAAATTCTCAGAATCCGGTGACTTGGAAAGTGATGTTTTAAAATCCTGCAAAGTATTATCAAATTTTTCGACATAGCTTAAATCTTTTCTAAGAAGAAAATCTTTTTCATGTCTCCTTAAGGTGAGCATTAGTACTTTATCATAATCCGATTTATCATTTTCGATCGCATGAATAGCCTTCCTTAATTCTCCCTCATGACCCCAGTTTTTAAACCCTTTTGCTTTATATGAATCTGCAGTTACATGGAAAGCATCTATGTATTCACCAAGGTACTTACGGGCAATCTGCATGGAATCATTGTAACCCAATTGACCAACTGCATCACTTTTAATTAGTATGTCCAGTTTTCCTAACGCAACTTTGCTGAGTTCATCAAATTGCTCGAGGTACTTACTTTTGCCTGTTTCAAAAAATGATTCATTGGTTAGTTCCAGCA
>DATHPH010000199.1:0-2308 GCA_035484095.1 Cytophagaceae bacterium
ACTTCGCTGAAATAGCACTACCGCCCAATTTGCCTGCGATAGCCGTCATGATGACAACCACACACAACAGCCATAGAGCAGGATCGTTTAACAACCCTATTTGTGTCCGAAGTCCTGTAAAAACGAAAAAAATAGGCAGAAGCAAAAGCAAACTTACATCTTCAATTTTTTCTGTAAGCGTATTTTTAAAACTAAAATCCGTAGGCATAATAACCCCTGCAATAAACGCCCCAAATAGGGCATGAATACCTATGACTTCAGATATATAAGAAGAGCCTAATAATATTACAAATGATATCGCTATAATCGTTTTATCAGTTTTTTCTTTACTTCCATATTTCTGACTCACCCTTGCTATGATCGGTTTTATGACATAGAACATAAACAGGACATAACCAATCGAGAAAGCAACGGTTGCCATAATGCCGTTTAGGTTTTCTGCTTTTACAATAGCAATCACAGCAGGCAAAAGACACCAAGCTGTGATATCATCTGCAGCAGCACAAGTAATAGCCAAAGATCCCAATGCCGTTTTGCTAAGCCCTCTTTCCTGAATTATTCGCGCCAGCACCGGAAATGCCGTAATGCTCATTGCAATTCCCATAAATAAAGAAAAAGACAGAAAACTTATATTGGCTGGAGCAAATTGTTCATAAATGAAATAAGCCAATCCTATTCCCAAAAAATACGGAAAAACAATGCTGGCATGGCTAATCACTAAGGCATCATGGGCCTTCTTTTTAACTTTTGTCAAATCAAGTTCCATTCCTATGATGAACATAAAAAAAACCAACCCTACCTGACTAAAAAACTGCAAGGTTTGTAAGGACTGAACGGGAAATAAAAAAGCTGAAAATTCCGGAAAAAGCGTTCCTACCAAAGAGGGACCTAAAAAAATCCCCGCAATAATTTCACCCGTCACGGAGGGTTGACCAATTTTATTGGCAAGTAACCCAAATAACCGAGATAAGAGAAGAATAAAAATTATTTGAATAAATAAAACACTTAATGGATGTTTTATATTTTGAATAAATGGATCGAATATAGTTTTTACTTCTTTTTCGGAAGAAATTGTATCCTTCGTTTTACTGTCAGATATTTTTACTTTTGAAATATAAGAATTGCCGGACTGAAGTGTCTTTCCTTGCTCAAGAATAAACCATATTAAAGAGGCGAAAATTCCCACAATAATAAAGTATACAAAGACATTCTTTTTCATAAAGATCAAATTTATGTAAAAAGAAAATTATAATAAAGGATTTATCCTAAGTTCGTTCAGAAAGAAGTTTCCCTTACAATATGTTTTAACTATTTAATTCAAAAATGATTAGTGTTTCTTAAACCAGAAAAAAAAATTATCTGCGGTATATCGATACAAAAATTAAAATAAAAAAAATTTAAAAAATAAAGCGACCGATATTTTTTATTTACTATATACCAAGTTTCGTCAATAGAGAGAGCAATTCCACTACTTTATTCGTATTGGTTTTTTTTAAGATGTTTCTTCTATGATTTCTCACGGTATGCTGACTAAGGCAAAGCTGATCTGCCATATCTTTACTATTCATTCCCTTTTTAAGCAACTCGATGATCATAAGTTCTCTTTTGGTAAGATTAATCTCGCTGCTGGCCACCGGATTATATTCCTCTTGAAGCAGTGTTACATAATCTACATCATTTTGTGAGGTTGAGATATTCAAAATAATTTTATCCGATTGCAAAATATGGTTGACAGGTGCTATAAGTCCAAAATCTACATGAATTTTTCCTTTTTTATTAAATCCAAGAATTTTTGAAACAATCGATACGCTGATATATTCGCCATCTTTCTTTTTGATACGAAAATTATAACTGAACCTGTAATTATCGGGAGTATCTTGCTGTTTTTCAGGAAGGGCACTCAAAAAAGTGGTAATTTTCTTAAATAATACATTCTCTAAAATTAAAAAATCATCCGGATGTATATAAGATGAAATGCTATCAAAACCATCGTTAAGGGCATTATTATAATCCACCCCTAAATAGCTGCAAAATGAAGGACTAATGTAAATATATTTTTTTGAGCGGTAATCATGCATATATATGAAGGTATTCCACATACTGCAAACGTGTTCAAAGTCCTGATACCCTTTTACCAAATCACGCAAATCCTCAGAAGGATTTTTTGATTTATTGGATTGCCATAATTTCACTAATGTATCAACCATGCCAAATATTAAGGAGTTGTTATTATCTGTATAACTTTCCCATCACTGTACGTAAATATAATCAAAAAGAACAAAAAATGACTCAAATGAGTCATTTTTTG
>DATHPH010000200.1:0-5793 GCA_035484095.1 Cytophagaceae bacterium
GCGACGATATTTTAAAGAGAGTTTGGGGTACAGATGTATATGTGGTATCGCGTACGGTAGATGTACACATTCGTAAAATCAGAGAAAAAGTAGGGGAGCAATACATTAGTACCGTTAAAGGTATAGGGTATAAATTTGAAACAGCAGGATAATCTGTTGTTTCAAAGTCTTCCAAATTTTTTTAGTTTATTTTTCCTTAAACCAATCTGCATACATCACGTAATTTGTAGCGATGCGCATATTTAAATCTGCAAATTTATCAGGGCTTACTTCTTTTACTTTTTTTGCAGGTACCCCTGCATAAATGCTGCCTGATTCTATTCTTGTACCTTCCAATACTACTGCACCGGCCGCAACGATGGAGTTTTTTTCAATATAGGCATTGTCCATGACAATGGCACCCATACCAATTAAAACGTTGTCTTCTATTGTACATCCGTGCACAATGGCCCGGTGTCCAATAGAAACGTTGTCACCAATAGTAGTTGGACATTTCTGGTAGGTACAATGGATGATTGCTCCGTCTTGAATGTTTACTTTGTTGCCACATCGGATAAAATGGACATCGCCTCTTACCACTGCGCCAAACCATACCGTACAATCATCGCCCATTACTACTTCGCCTACCACTGTAGCGTTTTCTGCCAAGAAAATGTTCTTTCCGAAAACAGGTTGAATACCTTTTATTGCTTTAATGAGTGCCATTCTTTCTGATAGTTAATATATAAATAAATTATTTCCCTTCTTCTAAATATAAATTATCGCCGCTTAATAAGCTCACTTCCGCTACAGCATTTCCGGCAATACCTTTGATCGAACCATACATACTACTGGTATTCAGCAATACTTTGTCCAGTTGTTTGTCTCTTTCTGCCCATATCCGTTCCATCACAATCTTTTCTTTTGACAACGATTTTTTCATATCTGTAAAACCTTCCACAATGGCTTCCATGTGTTGTTTGAATTCATTTCCCGTAAGAAAATCGTATAGCATTTGCATTTTGTCTCCTTTATTTTCCTGGGAGGATTTGATCTCATATATTCGGATAAGGCTGTCGCGTAAGACTGCTGCTACTCCTTTGAATTCTGTAAAAGAACAAATCCAGATACCTTCCTTCATTCCAAACCGGTCCATGTCTTTTGGCATCGCTTCTGTGACGATTACAGCAATATCTGCCTTTTGGCCTCGTAAGTCATTTTTAAGTTTATCGATCCAGTCGTTGCTGAAATTTTTAGTGCGTTTGCTCTCATAGAGAATGGTGCCACACTCCTTGCCTGCAGAATTGCGTACAGTATGAATCACATCGGCTCCTTTTACTCCTTTTCCCACTTCACCAATTAAGTCGAAAGGAAAAATAGAACGCAATAATTCTTCCAAAGCCAACTCCTGCACCTCTCCCTGCATCTGCATCGAACCTTGCTCAATACGTTTTTGCATATCCGCTACCTGTTTATTGAGTTGCTCTACCAACATGTCTTTTTCTTTCAGCTTTAACTGATTTTCCTCTTCTGCTTTTCGCTTTGCGTTCTCTTCAATGGTTTTTTGTCCTTCGAGCAATTTTTTCTGCATCTCAATTTCCATCTCCGCTTTTTGCTCTTCTATCAACCTGTTTTTTTTCAAAAGTTCCAGTTCTTTATTCTTTAATTCAAAATTTTCTTTATTTTTTTTCTCCAGACTTTCACGGAAGTCTTTTAATTCCAATTCAAAATCTTCGCGAACTTTATTTTTTATTTTTTCTTCTGTTTGTTTTTTCTCTAGTTCAAATTCTTTTTTGAAAAGAATTTCTTTTTCTTCCGCTTCCCTTAGTATTTTTGCCTGAAGCCCTTTAAATTTTTGATTGTACTCGTTTTTCAACCTGTTTTCAACCTCCAGCGCCAACGCTTGTTCGGCGTTGAAAGTATGATGACAGTTAGGGCAAGTTATTTTATTTATGATCGTGTCCATGATACAATTGGTTATGTACAAATATAAGTTATTATGCTAAGAAATGGGTACTCAAAAAAATGAAAGAGCTCATAAAAATAGAAAAGATATTCGATTTTGGAAATAAAAAACGTATCTTGTAAGAAGGGCGTAAAGAGATTGATTACTATGAGAAGAGGTATATATTGTTGGATGCGGTTTGGTTTTTATTTTTTGATACAAATCGGACATGCTCAAGTGCCCGGGAAAATTTGTCCATGGCAAGATGATAAAAAAGGAGCGGTTGTTTTAACGTTTGACGATTGGACACCAGGGCAGTTTCCAATTGCAACACCTGAGTTAAAATCAAGAAACATGAATGCTACTTTTTTTATCATTACGAATAATGTTGCGTCGTGGAATTATCCATGGCCCGACGTGTTGGTTGAAATTACCAATGGAAATGAAATCGGAAATCATACGTATACACATCCTTATCTTAGTCAATTAAATACATGGGCTACTACGGCTCCCATACCTCCATATCCCGATTTGACATCTCAAATAACGAGAGAAGTAGGAGGAGCAAAAAAAACGTTGGAGCAAAATATTTCTACACAACAAATTCTGACATTTGCATACCCCTTCGGCGATTTTAATACCCAGGTGGTAGACTCAGTTATAGCAGACGGTCACATTTGTGCCAGAGGCGTAATCCCTCCTAGCAACTTCAGTTATGATTTTGCTGTAAACCCAAGCGACTATTATAATTTGAATACCTTTCCGATGAGCACATCGGTAAGTTTGAATTCTTTTTTTGGACAAATTCAAAACGTAATAAATGGAGGTGGATTGTTGACATTCTTATACCATAGTTTGGACAATGGAACGGAATATAATGACAATTGGTATAGTCAAGTGCAGCAAAGTGCTTTTGAACAGCAATTGGATACACTTGCTTCGGTAAAAAATCAGGTATGGATCACGACGTTGATGCAAGCAATTAAATACCACAAAGAAAAAAGATGTGCTTCTTTAAGCCAGATTTCATTAAACAATTCACAGTGGATACTTAATTTGACCGACACACTTTCCAACAACGCGGTATACAACCAACCTCTTTCGCTAAAGTTGTATACCAATGGTGTTACCTACGGTTCAATTATGCAAAATGGGGTATCTATTAAAATAGATTCGGAATCGAATGATACGATTATGTTTCGTGCTGTTCCGGACGCAGGTCTCATTACGTTAACCGTTGGAACATATACCGCTCTTAAAGCATCCGGTAGTGAGACGAAGGATATTGTGATAAGTCCCATTCCTACCAATGGAGTTTTAACTATTAAGACTACTTGCTTATTTTCTTCTCCTACCATTACTTTTTTTGATGCTATGGGCAGAAAGGTTTACCAAGAGAGGATGCAAAGTCAAACGGATTCCTACACAATCGATATGGCAGGTTACGACGCGGGAGTATATTATCTACAGCTTACTTCCTTGGAAGGAACTTTTGTGAAAAAAGTAATCGTTTCGAATTAAGGTAAGGATACTTTATCCGGCGATCGGGGTACCTTATCATTTTCTCTGTGGTTTAAATTCGGGGAAACCGTTGTAAACTCTTTTAAGTTTGTATTTAGTTGAGATGCCCATATCGGGCAAATTAAGGCTTAAGAAAAGAACCTTTATTATCGGGTAATCGTATACTTTTAAATAAAACATTTTCCATTTATCCTTGTGCATAAAGACCGGAAAATAAAAACGAATATAGTATGGTTACAAAGCAAAATTGTACCGCAAAAAAGTATATTCTCTGCGGTACAATTCTCATTTTGTGGTGTCGAGTGGAATCGAACCACCGACACAAGGATTTTCAGTCCTTTGCTCTACCAACTGAGCTACGACACCATCCTTCCCTTTTGGGACTGCAAAGATAGAATTTATTTTTATTTTCAAAAAAAAATTTTCAATATTATAGAAATTTATTCTTATGACCTATATGCCACAAGTAATATTCATAATCGCCTTTGGCTTAACGAATTATTTTCTTTATAAAAATATAAACCGCATTCGTAAGAATATTCTGCTTGGAAAAGCCATTAATCGAAGCGATCGTCCGGCGGAAAGATTGAAAATGATGCTGTTGACTGCTTTTGGCCAACGCAAAATGTTTAAAAAAATAATCCCGGCGTTTCTACACTTATTCATTTACCTTGGGTTTCTTATTGTCAATCTGGAGATGTTGGAAATAATGATTGACGGTATTTTTGGCACACATCGAATTTTTGCTCCTTTTATGGGAAGTTATTATTCGTATCTCATCACCATATTTGAATTTTTTGCAGTAGCAGTAATCATTACCTGTGCAATTTTTCTAATCCGAAGAACAGTGGTAAAGGTTAATAGATTCAACGGTTCTGAAATGACACAAAAACCCAGAATGGATGCCGCCGTTATTTTAGTATCGGAAATTTGTCTTATGACGGCATTTCTTACCATGAATGCTGCCGACACATTGCTCCAATCGTATGGTACCGAGCATTACGTTCACACCGGAGATTTCTTTTTTAGCGGGCAGCTAAAAGGGTTGCTCAGTGGATTGTCACAAAACAGTCTTATCGTTCTTGACGAATCTTGTTGGTGGTTTCATATACTTGGGGTATTCGCTTTTGCGAATTATGTATTTTGGAATTCTAAACACTTGCATATTTTTCTGGCTTTCCCCAATACTTATTATAGTAAGCTGGAGCCCGCAGGCCAATTGACCAATATGCCAGAAGTAACACACGAAGTAAAATTGATGCTTAACCTACCGGTAGAGCATACAGAAAATGCCCTTGTGTCAGGCAAGTTTGGGGCGAAAGATGTGACCGATTTGACGTGGAAAAATCTTTTAGAGGCTTATACCTGCACGGAGTGCGGTCGATGTACGCAGCAATGTCCGGCAAATATTACCGGTAAAAAACTATCTCCTCGTAAGATTATGATGGATACCCGAAGGAGGTTGGAAGAAGTAGGTTTTGGAGTAGAAAAAAATGGCAAAGAGTTCAAAGATGAAAAGTCGCTGCTTGGAGATTATATTTCTGAAGAAGAAATTTTGGCATGTACGACTTGTAATGCATGCGTAGAAGCATGTCCTGTAAATATTAATCCAGTAGATATTATTGTGAAACTTCGTCAATACAAAATCATGGAAGAATCACAAGTGCCACAAAGTTGGCAGATGATGCTTTCGAATATTGAAAATAACTTTGCGCCTTGGAAATTTTCTTCGGCAGATCGCTTTAACTGGAAAGAAAAATTAAATAGCTAAAATATGTATACCGCTCCTCTTATTTCCGAACTAGCTGCCAAAGGCGAAACCCCTGAAATACTTTTTTGGGTAGGTTGTGCAGGCTCTTTTGATGAAAGAGCAAAATTAATTACAGTTGCTTTTGTAAAAATACTTAATCACTTGAAAATAAATTTTGCTGTTTTAGGTCCTGAAGAAACCTGTACGGGAGATCCCGCCAAGCGTGCCGGGAATGAATTTCTTTTTCAAATGCAGGCCATCTCTAATATTCAGGTATTGAATGCTTATAATGTAAAAAAAATTGTCACAACTTGCCCTCATTGTTTTAATACATTAAAGAATGAATACCCTTCGCTTGGGGGGAATTATGAAGTTATACATCATGCGACGCTTCTTCAGCAGCTGATTGATGAAGGAAAGTTGAAAATGAAAGAAGGAGGCACGTTCAAGGGAAAAAAAATTACCTACCATGACTCCTGTTATCTAGGTCGCGCTAATGGGATATACGAAGCACCAAGAAAAGTATTAGAAATGCTGGATGCTGAGTTGGTAGAAATGAAACGTTGCAGAACTACCGGTTTATGTTGTGGAGCCGGAG
>DATHPH010000201.1:0-2521 GCA_035484095.1 Cytophagaceae bacterium
GGTTCCTTCCCATTTCTGAGATACATTTTTGATTACTTCTTCCGTTTTTTCTTTTAATAATTCTTTTGTTTCTATCATACTTAAGTAAAGTTTAAAGGTAAAAAAATGACTTAATCATTTGTGTTAAAATTATAACAAATAATCTTTCAAACATAATGTAAAATACTAATAAAGAGTATAAAAATCTAATTATTAACAGTGCATTACTACTTTATTTTATTTGTCCAGGAGATTATAAGAAAAGATACTACCCAATGAGGCATTATCCGACCAAAGTCTTCACACTTTCATATTAAAAAAGGACTTTTATACTGGAAATATACTATTCACGAAATATAGTCAGGTTTGCCGGCCCTGAATTTTATTTCATTTTACATCTTTAACATTATTTCTATCTATGAGATGAATCCATTTTTGTACAAATTCCTGGACCTTCTGAATTTTTTAACATCGATGGAAGGAGAAGCCAGCGGTTTGGGCAGAGGAAAAATTGTTGTTGTATCTGAATGGATAGAATCCATAGGTACAGGTACTCTGATGTATATTTTTTTGACTACAATTACTTTTTTAACTTGAGGGGTTGGTGCAGGAATAAAGAGTGGCTCCTTCTGATACCTGAAATTGATTATCCAGGAAACAACCAATAACATAACGACAACACCTATTTTAGCATGTATTTCTCTTTTCATGGTCCCCTCCTTCTTGGTTTAAAGTATAATACGATACTTTCTTACTTATACATTAAACGTAAAAATCAGAGAGGACAGTTCAAAAAAAGTATATTATTTAGTCTGATTATCTGAAATATCACTTCCTGCTTTTGCAGTGGAAGAATCTTTAGTAGCTGGACCTTCATAAGTCATGGCACATCTCAAACCAATAGTGGCAGTAGACGAATCCTGTGCCAAAAATCTTCTTGTTCCCGGAGATAGCCAATACGCTACATCTTTCCATGACCCACCTTTATAAATTCTTAAAATTCCTTCTCCGTTTATGCTAAATCCTGCCTTATTATAATTTTGCCCGGAGCCTTTCAAAAAACCTTCTTCTTCCGTTTCATCGTTCTGTTCTCCTTCAAAAGAAAAAGGTACGTATTCATCGTACACCCATTCATTTACATTGCCGGCCATGTTGTACAAGCCAAAATCATTGGGAGGATATTCCCAAATATAATTGGTAATTATAGCACCGTCATTTCTTCTGTTACCTGCAATGCCACCATAATCTCCGCGACCTCTTTTAAAATTGGCAAGGAAATTCCCCATCTGTTTTTTAGATGAATTTCTTACGGTATTTCCATCCCACGGATAAATACGTCTGTGTGTTTCGTTGGCATCTTTAAACTGATTGTCTATAAAGGCTTGTGCCGCATATTCCCATTCCGCCTCTGTAGGCAACCTATATACAACCGAACCTTGCGAAGAAGAGGAGGATCCTTTATTACTTTTTCCTTCAAAAGCATGTTTGCCATCTTTATTGGTATATTCATTTACTTTGGCTGTTCTCCACAAACAATAATCGTTTGCTTGCATCCAGTTTACACCAACAACAGGAAAAAAACGAAAGCCCGGGTAACGCAAATACTTTTGTACATAAAAATCATTGAAGGCTAATTCCTGATGCCATACCGTGGTATCTGGTAAGGCAGCTTCGTATAATTCTTTGGAAGAATCTTTCTGTATATGAAATAAATATTCAAGCCAATGGATATTCGCAATCTCTGTCTCATCCATGTAAAAAGATTCCACATTTACTTTGCGTTTTAGATTATTGGATTCTATGTCCAACATATTAAAATCTTCCAGCGTAGAATTTTCAAGATCAAAAGCTCCTAACTCAGCTTCCCCTCCTGTTACATGCATGGAAACTAAAATATTTTGTTGAAGTTCAAATTTGGGAGCTACTTCTTTAGGGGCAAGACTATCGGCTTTCCCAACCGCAGTGCTGTCTTTAGAATTTTTGGATGTTTTTTTCCCTCCTTTACAGGATACCATAAACAGCAACCCCACTAAAAATAGCAAGGTAAGAAGCGATATGACAGCATTCTTTTTCATCACAAACTGTTTATTATACTTCAAACTTGATTTTTAAGTAATTAGTTCTTATTTCAAGAAGCGTTAAGTGGCTGTAAATAAACCTCTAAAATTATACATTTTTATGAACAAATGCAAATTTTAAAGAGAATTTTGACTTACGAATAGCACATATCCAAGGTTCGTCTATCTTTACAATGTCCTATAATTATTTAAATATAAATTAAATAAGTACCTTTGCGGTCAATGAAAACAGTGGCATTTTATACCCTTGGATGTAAACTTAATTTCTCCGAAACCTCTACAATTGGAAGAATGTTTCAGGAAAATGGCTATAAAAAAGTCGAATTTCAGGAAAAGGCAGATGTATATGTCATCAATACATGTTCTGTAACTGAAAATGCCGATAAAAAATGTCGGAAAATAGTAAAAGAAGCGCTCAAGTATTCTCCCGATGCTTTTGTTACAATTATAGGTTGTTATGCTCA
>DATHPH010000202.1:0-2032 GCA_035484095.1 Cytophagaceae bacterium
TTTCTCTTGTTTGAGTGTATTTATTTTACTTAAAATAGCAAGATTTAAGAAAATTATTTCGATGCTGGATCCAAGGGGGATCAGGTTTGAACTTAAAACAGAAAAGGGTAGCAGCCCCATCACAGTAATGACATAGATAAACATGCAAATGAAATAAGCAGTCCACCCTATAATAAAAAACTTGACCACACCGGTTCTTTTTTTTATATAAATTAATATTCCGGAAAACAGGCAAATAATGGGGACAAGCGGACTAATGTATAAAGAAATTTTCAAAGCCAAATTATACTTATCCAGTAGAGCAAATACTACGGTGGCAATAATTATTAAATAAAAAAATAGAAATACAGGATAAATCTTCGGTAGATTTTTTTTCACAGACAATAATTTGTCTGTGAAAAAAATGATGAAAATGTAAGAACCATAATAGGCTATGTTATATTTATTGAAAGCTGGATTATTTGGCCACAAAAATTGAAATGTATATTCAAAATCTACTGCATTTATTATCCCAATGCTTAATACACATAAAATATAATAAAAGTAGATGGATTCTTTTAACCATATTAAAAATAGAATATTGGACAAAATGGTTAAAAGGACCAAGCCAAAATAGATCCAGTGAAATCGTTGGTAAGATTGATAATTGTTAAAATATTCTTTATTACTATAAAGTCGAATAGGGATAGAAGATACGCCATTTGTTTTTACTTTAATAAATATTTTGTCCGTTCCTTTTTCAATCAGGAAATTAAAAAAAGGATTGTCGGAATAACGGTTTTTAAACGGGACGAGATCACCGGAGATTTGTTTTTGAATGAATTTATTCCCCGAAAACAGATATATTTCTATATGGTCCAAATGCGCATTTTCAATGCATAGTACAAGGTTTTCTTCTGTTTTTTTTAAGTCTACGGAAATCCATGTAGTAGATTCTGTAATTCCAAAATCCAAATTTTTTGTTTCCGAATATGTAAAATGTGGGTTTGAAAATACGTCGTCAATTTTCAATTGGTTACTTGAATCCTTAAAATAGGAAACGCTAAAATTACCATCAATATTGATTCCAGCCGAAAAGGTTTTATCACTAAATAAAAGGAAAAGGAATAAAATTGTTCGTTTCAAAAGGACTTTTTTTTGATTCATTTTCTTTATAGAAACAGGTGTTTAGAAAGCATCAGTGAAAGCTACATAATAGTATGAAGTATGGTGTCCTTGTCCATATTCAACTCTTAAATACATATTATTCTTGTTTAACAAGCGAAATCGAAATCCTCCTCCATAGTTTTCTCGAATGTTTTGCAGGTTCATTTTATTGAACGAAGGGGCTACTTCTGAACCACCCGCAAACATAGAAGCTCCAAACCATCTCCAAATTCTGAAACGATATTCAGCTTGTAAGCTTAATAACGAATTATCCCGGTATAAGTTTGGGTGATACCCACGGGCAGTTATATTGGATAGATAACGAAAGGGAACAATACCACTGGCTTGTTCCGCAATTAAATTGGCACATACAATATTATACTTCTTGGGAGTTAGATTAATGAACTTGCGGGCATCTAAACCAAATTGTTCAAAATTGTAATTGCTACCAAATTTGGTTCTGAAAGAATTAAAGTACATATCGACAAACAAACCCTTACGGGAGGATAGAATATTGTCCCTGGAATCATGCCTGACCCTAAAACCTGCTCCTGAAATAGTATAATTTTGAAGGCCGGCTACTTTCACGGCATCTGCTATTGCACGCTCATTGTTTTGCAGGTTCATATTGTATACACGTTCGAATGTATAAGTAATTCCTGTAAACCATTTTTTATAGATGTTTCGTAGAACATTTGTATTCATATACCAAACGCGGTAATCAATAAACGAATTGTATTGAGGTGAAACATTGTTTCCTGTACCAAAGTATAATTCGGGTAAGTAGCTGTTATAGTACCATCCGTTCAAATAATATTTTTCTTTTTTGGTAAAAATATCGCCCCCGGTACTTATTCGAAATTGATGTAACTGAGAATACAATCCA
>DATHPH010000203.1:0-8325 GCA_035484095.1 Cytophagaceae bacterium
AGGAAGAATACCTGGTTTCTGCATGTTACAGAATGAGTAAAACAGGAGAGGTCAGTAAAATTCAGATTACTAATGATGCGGGTAAATTTGACAATTTCAGTTCTTCTGCTTTTGATTCATTTACAAAAAAATATGCGACACTTGAAATAACTTATAAATATAATCCTAATACTATGGGAATCTCCTACGAGGGAAGAATAGTATGGAGCATCTTAGAATAATGTAATAGCACATTACTTATTTTGCCCTTGTTGAGAAAAGCTCCAACAAGGGCAAAAAATTGATTAAAATGAAACTACTCTGGTGCTGGCGCTGTAAAATGGAAGTTCCTATGTTAGATGACGAGGAATATAAAATTGCTATTAAACTTCATCGTGAATGCATGGTACATTTAAGTCCACCAAGAGAGGAAAGGTTCAAACCAATGTTGGATTATTATAACAATTTAACAGGATTTGGTGAGACAGAACCGAACGCAATCTTCCATCATCGCATTTCACAATACGGACCGCCATGTGAAAATTGTGGTAAACCTTATCGAACTCCTAAAGCATCATTTTGTGCTGCGTCTGGCAATAAGAGAATTATTCAGCAATAACTTTCATATACTTAGTATATCTAAACCCTCCAACAAGCGTAGTCTCAAAAAAAACATCTCCTTAAACTCAAGTAATATACACTCTACTAGAACGACGACAAAAAGTAAAACGAAAAAATATGATTTTCCCTAAAGCAAAAAAAATTGCCAAAGCGCTTGACTGGTACAAGACAAAGGACACTGTATTCGGATTGTACAAAGGCTACTTCTTTAACATGGGCGACAGCAGCTTATTAAGTAATCCTCAATCCAAATACGTAATAGTGACAACTGACACCTTAACAGAAGAACAAAAGTTGGAAATCAATACAGCGTTGGAATCAAACAAAAAAAAATTAAAGTTTTCAAATTTTGAAGTTGATGACCAAACCGTATTTGTTCAGTTCATTGAAATCTATACTTATACTAAACTAAAAACAGTTTATGCTCTATTTGACTTTTTAGTAGACCTTCTCACAAAAATTGGAATTCCAAAAGACAATAAATGTCACAACTGCGAGACTAATGGCAATCTAAAATATTATGATTTAAATGATACTGGAACACTACTTTGCAATTCTTGTTATAAACAGTTTGAGAACAGTTTTTATGAAGTTGAAACAGAAGCAGCCATAGAAGAAAAAAACTATCTGACAGGATTTTTAGGCTCTATTGTTTTTTCAATTCCTGGAATTATAGCTTGGGTTCTAATTGCTGTATATCTAGAAAGACTTGCCTCTGCAATGGCTATGGTTATAGCGTTTCTTGGAATCAAAGGTTATGAATATTTCAAAGGGCAACAAGGCAAACTAACAAAGTATATCATTGTTCTATCCAACATCGTATGTATTTTAATTGCCAATGCTGCGACAATAATTGCTTTGTTGTTAAACGAGGGATTTACTATAAGCGAATCTTTCACAGAATTACAAACTAATGAAGTTGCCAGGAGCTCACTTTATAAAGATATGATCACTTCTTTTGTTCTGTCATTCTTGATTTGGATTTGGCTATTATTCCTATTGAAAGACCAAAAACTGAGTATAAAACTTGCTGACAAATTTGAAAAATAGAAGTAGAATCGGAGGGAATCTCCTTGTTTGTCTTAGTTTATCTGAAAGGTAAGAAATAAAAATGGATATACTCAGTATATCTAAACCGTCCATCACTCTAGTCCAAAAGAAAACATCTACTCACAACCCTCGTCAAAACGAATAAGTTACAAGTAGATGTCTGTGCCCAGAAGGGGACTCAAACTGGCATTGTATAAATTGGTATATCATCAAAACTATAAATTGAAATAATTCTGACTCCATCTTACAAATACCCTAGATCAAGTTTAAACTCATCTTACAACTCTTGAACAACCTACTATTTTGCGAATAATCTAATTTATATACTGTCAAACACTCCAATTTTAATAAACTGATATTTTCAACAGTATTCCTATATTGTCCATTAGTAAATAATAAACCATAGAGCATCTTCCCCGAAGATAATTAATAGACTAATTTCCAGCATTTGTCTGGAATATAAACTGATGAATTAGGTAGTGTTAGATCATTATATATTCCAACACAAAATATTAATAGACTATCTGAGACAATTTTCTAATTTTTTGCTCATAGCCTTTCCAAATTCCTCTATTCAAATTAGGGGTTTGCGGAATACAGTTATAAAACCGGAAAGTTAGTTCTTCTTTCCGGCAATCATTCGCAAAGTCCTCGGCATTACATAAATGACCTTGATCATATCCAGAATGTACATAGTCCGATTGTTTTGCAACATCATGGACATTTTCATTAGTAAAATGAAATTGTTTTCTATCACAATCCCCTCCTCCTCTATACAATTTATATTTTACATACATCGGATTTTTACAACCGAAAGAATAATACGAACTGTAAACAACATTAATAATGATCGTGTCTATCTGACCGTATACGACAGCATGAACTAGTAAAAACCAGACGATACAGATATGTTTCATTATATAACTGGCTCCCGTTATATGAGAGCCAGTTTAAAGCATTATAAATTTCCTAAGTATACTCGTTGATCTTTGTCAGATCTTCCTGGATTATAATATAGTTTACCTTTAATATCTACTGGTATCTGATAAACTAATTTGGTAGTTTTAGAAGTTAATGGATTAATCTGATCAAGAAATACTCCATATCCATCTGCCATAATTGTTTCCGATTTATCAAATTCATATTCTTTTCCATTACTTATTATAAATACCGATCCATCAACTATCGTTCTACTTTCTGTATCAATATTTTTAAAAGTAGTATTTAAAATTAAGAAGGCATTTCCGGTATCGGGCTTGTATTCTGAAAAGGAACTTTTTATTCTTTTCAAGAACAACATCATTTACCGTTACAGTCTTTTGTAATAGCCCACTTAATACCTTCGCCTATTGACGAGCAATATGAAATTTTTGATTTTGCTAATTGATGAATGGCAATTACAGTTCTCGTATTATATACCATTTTATTGCACCCTCGAAAATACATAAAACGTTTCTGTTGCTATTTGCTTACAACGTTCGTCGTATTTGGCCTCTTTTAAAGGGGTAAGATCGAATGATTTTGGATCGTCGTAAGTAGTTGCGATGCGTAATTCAAATCCCGGTATAAACGGACAATTCTGTTCAGCATCGCTGCAGGTCATAATGGCGGCAAATTCGGATGTTGGATTCACCGGATCATTATACACTTTGGAGAAACAAACAACAGGGCTCTTATATGCATCATAAAATACATGATACAACGTATTCTGTGCATCATTCATGGCTTTTACCTCGAAGCCGATTCTTTTTAGCGAATTGATGGCGTTGATATTGAAAGCAGTTGCTTCCGTTCCACCGGAAAAGGTATGTACATCTTTAATGCCATAGTAACTCGCCGCTACCTGTGCCCAAACCTGTCCGAAATGGCTTCTCCGTGAATTGTGTGTACACACGTATATAAGGTTTACAGGTTTATGCTCTTTCTTTTTATAGATAATATAATTGGTAATCTTATCGAGCATTTTTTTACGGTCCTCAGGGATGGAGTCAAACGCTGTAGTTAGTGCATCACAGTATAATTTAACTATTGGTATCATTTTGTAATAATTGGTTAATGGGTAAAATCTAATAATGTATAATTAACAACATCCCTGACCGGGTGTGCAGCCTCCTTTGTTGGAAATAGGTAGGTTCGCCAGAGGGACTTTTCGTTTTTCAGAAGGAATTCCACAGGAGTCACTGTCCAGGCAATTTGTGTGTTTGGCCGTAAGTATGAAATGGCCTTCACGGAATTCCAGGCCGTATTTACCAATGGTGTCATTTTGATATTCCACTTCCACTTCGGCATCTTCGATCCCAAGTATATTTTCCGATATGGCAATTATATTCATCAGTTTTTGAGGAGCCAGGCGATGGTCAAAATCATTGGCCTCCCAAAGCTGCATACTGATTACTTTTTCATTGCGGACAGTTCCACCGCAGTCAATAAAATTCTTATTGATTTGTCCTACTTCTGTTATATGGAAATGTTCGGGAACCTGTTTTCCATTGGGTAGAATGAATCGAAGTTCTGTTACATTTTTTAATTGGATTTTTAAATCGGATAGTTTCATAACGGTATAATTTAAAGTGTATAGATCGATATATTACGATTAATTGAAACAAATTTTTTTAACAGCATTTGCCTTCGGTCTTTGTATAAGAATCAAAAAGCTCAAAGAGATATTTTTGGGCGTTGGTCCATTCTTTATCATCAATACAATAGCATACTTTTGTTCCTTCAATATCGCCTTTTATCAATCCGGCTTCTTTCATCTCTTTCAGATGTTGTGAAATAGTGCTTTGTGATAATGGAATTTCTTCCACTATATCTCCACAGATGCAGGATTGTTTCTGTATGAGTAATCTCAGAATGGCAACGCGGGCAGGATGAGAAAAGACCTTGGCATATTTGGCCAATTTATTATCTTTTACAGTAAATTCTTCTGTTTTGGATGTCCCCATTATTAAGTCAAATTATATCGTAATAATACGATAAATTAAGAATAAAAGCAAGCTTTCTGCTAGATTGTATGTAACGCTATGGAAATGAATATTTAAAATAATTTAAAAAATTAAGACATTTATGGGTACAAAATTCTGCGGCCGGATATATTTTTGTATTTTACTTTCTGGAAATGAATTAAACGTCACGATCTACTATCTGCGATAATATTGTAGGGGGCGATGCAACATCCACGATAACGGTTCACCTAAAAATATAAAACGACAATGGATCAAATCAAAAGAGAGAATAAATCTATTCAAAGCCCTTTTTCTCAGACATATTTTCACGGCACAAAAGCGGATCTAAAGATGGGCGATTTTATAGAAGTTGGTAATATCTCAAACTATGGACAAAGAAATGAGGCGAAATACATTTATCTGACCTCAACCTTAGATGCCGCTATTTGGGGTGCTGAACTGGCCTTGGGGGAAGGGCGTGAAAGAATTTATTTAGTAGAACCAACCGGACCAATCGAGGACGACCCTAATTTAACAGACAAAAAATTTCCGGGCAATCCAACGAAATCCTACCGTTCAAAACATCCGTTTAAAGTTGTCGGAGAAATTACGATTTGGCAAGGACACCCCCAGGAACAAGTCAAAGCAATGAAAGATGGTATTGAACGAGCTAAGCAGCTTGGCATTGAGGCAATAGAAGACTGACTAAAGTTATGAGGCTGAATTTGATGACCGAAAGGAAAAAGCAATAAGCGTCTTACATAAGAGAAAAACATTACTATTCGTATGAAAAAATTACTACAGGACAAAAGTTTTCGACTTGCAATCCTATTAACATTACTATTTCACGGAACGGGAATTTTATTTTTATTTCTCGGACTTGCCGAATTCAGTATCATCCTCTTTGGACTTTTGCCAATCGTTTTGGGAATATCAATCGGAGCTTTACCGAACAGAAAATGGGCAATAGTTGGTGCCATTATCGCATCCCTTTTCTTTCTATATGGACTTCTGAGTTTTGGACTTGCAGGATTTATCTGCATAATCTATTCAATTCCGATTATTCTTCCACTTATCTTTTTAGGAAGTGTAATAACTCATTTAATAGACCGATACAGGAAAATAAAAACTGACAAATTCTACGTTCTATTATTACCTCTAATTCCATTTTTAATAGCTGCACCAACTGAAAGCGTGATTAATAAGAATGAGAAATTGCACATCGACGTTAAGACTGAGAAAATATTTAATTACACATCCGAACAAGTGTATGATGCAATAAAATCGGTAGATACATTGGATGCTGAGAAACCATTTTTAATGAATTTTGATTTGCCAGTCCCAATCAAATGCATATTAGAAAAAGAAGAAGTAGGAGGAATTCGTACGTGTTATTTTGATGGAGGAAATTTAAGCCGTGGAGAATACGGAGGTGGTACTATCACAGAAAGAATCGTGGAACTTAAAAGAGGAAGAATTTTAAGAATGGAGGTTATAGATTATCAATTAGTAGGGCGTAATTGGTTAGGATTTAAAGAAGCCACCTATTATTTTGATAAAATTGATAATCATAAATGTAAGTTAACACGAGTAACAACATATACTTCTGTCTTACAACCTAGATTTTACTGGGAACCTTTAGAAATAGAGGGAATTGAACAAGAACATGAGTATGTATTCAATAATTTGGCAAAGGATTTAAAAAAGAAATATAGTAGGTAACATGTGTTGCAATTATTAATAGAAGTGTTGCTTTCATACATCATCTAATGAAGTTAGCAATTTTGCTCTTGTTGGAGAAAAGTTTCAACAAGAGCAAAATATTCCCTTATTTATTCAAACACATACTTCCCTAGCCAAAGTTTTTTCCAGCCTTCGTCGTGGCCAAAGTAGATCTTTGAATTTTCCTTTTCATCAAATACTGCCGAATGATTTTTGTAAATCAGGAAATCACCTTTGCCAAGCACTGTAAAATTAGACAAGGAGGTAGGATTTGTACTGATCTTTGCAATCCTTGGGAAAAAATTGGCATGAAAAGTTGGGTTGTTGTTATATGCATCAAGAAATGATTCATAGCCTTTGCTGCCCTTTACTTCCAGCAATTCCCAGTAAACGGATTTTCCATCCTTGGAGGGATAAAAATGTTGGCGTGTTTGAAACATTTCGCTTTTTGAATCATTGTTTATCTTCTCTACTGCATATTGCGCTAACAGTTGTCCTTTCGAATCAAAGTGAAGACAAATGATATCCTGGTAAAGATAAGTTACCGAATTCTGGCTGATCTTTTTATTCTTTAGTTGTCCAGCTACAAGATAATCTCCTGAAGGAGTGATGTAAAACTGCTGTATCGACAAACGTTTACCTTTGTAAGGCGTTGATTTTTTCTGCGAAGGAGGTGTCTTTACTAATGCTTTGAATTGCTCTACAGGTGTGGAATTAATGAAGGCGACCTTGCCTTTTTCGATTTTTACCAGATGAAAAAATGCTGCCTCACCTGCATAGGCCTGCTTTTCGTATTTAAACTGCTGAAAATTGGCAGCATCGGTATAACTTGGATTATTGATTGGTGCATAGTCAGTAAAGACTTCGTTGTAAGCACCTTTGCCTTTCGTACTCATCCCGATCAGGTAAAGGCTACCGCTTGCTTCTGCTGCATCCATCACGATCATGTTAGCCGAAGGAGAAGCAAATTCTGTTTTATAAAGTAATGCTCCTTTATTGGAATATTCTACATACATATATTTTTTAATATCAGTCGCCCCTTTTTTAGGTGCAAGAACTATAAATACATTTCCATTTTCCAACTGCCCGGTATAGACGAGTGAATACTTCCCGGTAAGCGGTACCTGTGTTTCCTTTACATCAAGATCGGTGGAAACATAGAGGATTACAAACTGGTTGTCGACATCCTTTTTATCAGAATCATAACTGGCTACTACCATTAGTTCACCAGTGCTGTCGTTTTCATAAGCGGCAAAACCTTTGTATTTATCGTTACCGTTTTTGGGTTTCACTACTTCCGAACTCAGGCGCTTCCCCCAAATATATTTTTGTCGCTCAAAGTCCCATTTTCTTTCCCATACAGATTTGGAAAGACTAAGTTTCATGCTTAGCACATTGAAAGAATTTCCTCCACCGACTGTAGCACTTATACAGGTTAGCGTATAATCGGCGTTCCCAGTCTTATTTTCGCTTGTGGGCTGGGCTCCTTTAAAGGTTAGGTTTTTGTCGAACTGATACTGTTCGTAAGAAATTTCGTTCTTATTCTTGTCGCCAGGTATCTTGTACAGCAGCTTCAGGTCCTCTCCGGTTTCTAATCCATAAAAATAGCCTTTCTGGGCTTTTTTAGACAATTCGGTTACGGTTTCTTTGGATTGTTGGGCAAGTCCCGAAAAAGTCAGCATGCTCATCAATGTCGCGATCTGAATAATATTTTTTGTTTTCATAAATAAGAATTTTTTTGGGCGAAAATAGGCTTCCAAGCCACCCGGCAGCAACTCACTTTATAAAATGAGCCTTTTTTATGATCTTAATAAACTGATTTTGCGAACTAACAGATTGGCTGAAGCGATTTGCGGTATTCAGAAGGGGTGATTCCCATATTTTTCAAAAAAGCACGCTGAAAAGAAGCTTTTGAGCCAAAACCGCATTCAAAAGCAAGCCCTTCAAGAGAAAATCTCTTATTGGCTGGATCTTTCAGTTTCTGTTTGAATTCTTCTACTCTTAAAAA
>DATHPH010000204.1:0-4304 GCA_035484095.1 Cytophagaceae bacterium
ATAAAAATTGCTTTTATTTTTCGGCTTGTGATAAGATTTACTAAGGAAGTAACATCACTTAATCCGTAATCGGAAACAGTGGAAATGCCTTGAAGACCTTTTACCTCTATATGGTATGCTTCTCCAAAATACCCAAAAGCATCGTGCGCAGTTATTAACAAACGATTTTGAATTGGAATGGTAACAATTTGTTCTTTTACCCAACGATCAAGAGAATCAAGGGCAAGGGCAAATTTTCGAGTATTTTCCTTATAAATTGACCGATGCGACGAATCTGCTTTTTCTATCTCCGCAGACGCAAATAGGACGGCATCTTTCCACAACGATACATTAAACCAAATATGAGGATCGAGAATATGACCGGCATTGTCAAGCATTCTAAGCCTGGTTTTTTCCACGCCATCTGAAATAGCAATTACTTTTTTCTTTTTGGATAATTTTTCAAGCACCTCACTCATTTTCCCTTCTAAGTGTAATCCATTGTAAAAAATAAGATCCGCATCCTGCAGTTTTTTTAAATCGCCCTGCGTTACTTTATACAAATGAGGATCTACGCCTGGCCCCATCAACGCCTGAACTTCTGCCTGATCTCCGGCAATAGCTCCAATTGCATCTGCGATCATACCGGTGGTGCTAACAGTGGCTATTTTAAGCTTATTCGTTGTATTTTCTTTTTTATCATGACAGGCATTTGTCAGAAAGGCTAACAAAATAAGTAAAACAATCGTATTCTTTTTTTTCATAAATTACCTCTTCCTTTTTATACTGATACAAATATATTTTTTGATACTTCACTGGAAATATTAATTCCTGTTTTACTCTTTCCAATACTAATATCCATAGAAGCATCAAATTCAACCCTGTTGTTTACTTTTATAGTAGTTCCGATTTTGATTCCAATTTTATCCAGGTATTTTAGAAAAGAAGAAGAGGTTTCTTTCAAACAGGTAACTTCACCGGAGTATTTTTCGCTTACTTCTGAAAGTAACACCATCTTTTTTATTTTAATTTTACCCTCCCCATTGGGAATTGGGTCTCCATGAGGATCATAAGCCGGATAACCTAAAAATTCGTCCAGTTTTTCAATTAACAAACCCGACTGAATATGTTCCAATTGTTCTGCAATTTCGTGCACTTCGTCCCAATTGAACTTTAGTTTTTCTACTAAAAAAACTTCCCAAAGCCGATGCTTACGGATTATTTTTAATGCGGCAGTGCGTCCTAATTTTGTAAGCGTTACGCCTTGGTATTTTTTATAATTGACAAGATCTTTTTGAGAAAGTTTTTTCAGCATATCGGTTACTGAAGCAGGTTTTGTAATGAGTGCTTCAGAAATATCGTTGGTCAGTACTTCTTCGCCACCATCGCCCGACAAATGAAAAATTGCTTTTATATAATTTTCTTCCGTATAACTAAGCACTTATCGAAATTTTAATTTACATAAATTTAAATAATTTTTTAGATAAATCTAAATTTATACTCATAATCTTTTAAAAAACTCTATCCTCATTCTTTATATCAAGAAAATAAGCAATGTTAATTAGAATAAAACTGGAAGATCTTCAGTAAAGTTTAAAAATGTATTCTTACACAACAAAAGTTCACCTTAATCTCCTAAACAATGGTAGATGTTAAGATAATGTTAAACGTTCGAATAGTTAAACGGTATTGGAGTACTTGATTTCGGTTAATTAATTTTTACCATTTTAAAAAACGAATTCCGTTCATTCATAGAATCCTGTATTTCCAGATTATAATTTCCGGATGGAAAAGAAGATAAGTCTATTTCCATAGTAGTATTGCCTGCTTGAATGGCTTTTGATTCAGTTAAAACTGTTTTCCCCAACAGATCGAATACTTTGTAATTTACAACTTGATCTTCTATTGAGTTAATTGTTAGTTGAAATTTTCCGAAAAAAGGATTTGGATAAACAATTACAGAGACAGAAGAGGCATTCATGTCGTCTACCATGATAATTTTAGTATACGAATACGCATTGTTCAAATCAACCTGTTTCAATCGGTAATAACTTTTACCTGAACAAGGATGTAGGTCTACATCGCTGTATCTATTGATGGTATTAGAATTTCCCGATGCTTTTACGGTATTTATTTTTTCAAAATGAATGCCGTCACAACTTTTCTCAACATCGAAGTAAGAAGCATTTTGTTCCGCGACTGTACTCCAGTTGAGGGTGACAACGTTTGCCACTTCGTTCCCTGTGAAGTTCAAAAAAGATACAGGCAAGGGAAGAGGGCAAACCTTATAGGTAATAATCGTATCGGCAGGAACATTAAAACTTTGTCCATCTGAAAAAGTGACCGTTCTGGCTCCTCTTCCTCTAGGATTATAAACCATATAAATTTTACAATTATTTTTTCGAAACACAGCAAACGAAGCTGTATTTGCGGTGATGGTCGGATCAATAACGCCTACACTATCAAACGTAGAAGTCCAGCTATACCCTTCAACCAACCAATTCAATCCCGACCAATTTCCTGGAATGGCCTGAGAAGCCATTTGTGTATTGGCAGCTGCAGCATTAAACACTGCTTTTTCTGTGAGTAAACATACATCCCAAAAACCATCCGATCCATTTGGTTCTCCTCCATTGGCCGAAAGAAAATCGGCATACTGATTGGCAGCGCCCAAACTATCGGCTCCCATCCATATCGACGCACCGGTAATAGGCAAATATGTAATGCCATGTACATACGAAACGTTGGCTCCAAAATACGTAGAATACGCAACACCACCCGTACCCAAAATTGCCCCATGCCAATGACCATAGCCGGGTGCATAACCACAGTTACCACCATTGTTTACACCTCTTCTGGGACCGTCCCACCAATACATCCGGGCAGCTTCTGTTTCCGTAATAAACATCATTAATCCCATATCACGCAAAGAAGTATTTCCGGTTGTTTCGCCCCACATGGCTACCCCTGCAGCAAAATTGATTGCTTCCGATACTGACTCTTGGTTAGAACCATCGCTGCCCGCCCAAGAGTGGCCCGAATAGGGATCGTAAAATCTTAAATAAGGAAGCCAGGGAACAGAACCACCGGGAGAAGTAGCCGAGGGTCTTATTTCACTGTTAATATTCCGAATTGCCAGATTGATCATATCGCCCCATTGCGCTACCCATGTACTGCCTGCTGGCTCAAATTTAGCTACAATAGCCGCTGCAAATATCAAATAACCATGATGAAAATGTGAATCTTGCAACAATCTGTCTGCATCAAATGCAGAAGGATAAGGAGTCAGGTAGTTAAAACTGCTGTCGTAAAGATAGGTTCCTGCACTTTTCCCATTAGGAGAAGCTAACCATCCTTGAACTCCATTCTTGGCAATTGCCAAGAGTGTATTGCGTGCTGCAAAATTTCCCGACTGGTGCGCGATCAACGCAATTCTCGCTGCTTCATGAATTGCCTGAAAACTTCCGTAAACCGGATTTCCGCAGGCTATGTTAACAGGTGCTGCTGCTGCCGCATAATTATTGATCAGGGTATTTAACGTTGTTTTATTGGCAGTACATGCCCAACCCATTCCAGGCAATATTCCATAACTTTGCATTACCGTTGTAAACTGGTTTCCCGTCATTACTTTCATCAATCCTCTGGACGAAGTATACGTGTAGGGAGTAGCATTTGCAGCAAAGTCAGGAGAATATAGATATTGATGCATAAACAACGTCATCAGTGTTCCATTATTGACACCTCCCAATACATTTGTTGTGGTAAAATTAAATGTACTGGTAAGGGAAGCCGTTGGTTCATTATAAGAGTACGAAAAAGTACTACCTGTAATTTGATTGAATGCATATTTTTCATAAAAGTCTAATGCTGCTTTGGAAGAATCAGACATAATTGCTGTGGTAAAATAATTGGTAGCATTTGGGTTGGAAAATTTTATCTTCCAATACACATTATTTCCTCCTGATTCTACATTTAAGGGAAATGCATTAAGGTTCTGATAGGTTACCCCATTATCGTAACTGACAGTTGTTCCAGGAGGAAAAAATAAAGAGGTATAACCCCATTCCATTTGATTAGACCCGGATGGACAACAAGAACGATTAATCGTAACCGAATTTCCGGAAGTAGAAATGGCCACCGGCTTGAAAAAGAAAAGCAAAAAAGTAGGCTCTTTATCGCTCGATGTTGCGGAGGGAATTGTAGTAAAATAAGTAAAAGGACTTCCTTGACTGGCTTTTGCCTGAAGAATATTTCCTGCTCTTGTTTGTCCCGGTGTAGAAGAAATAATTTGTTGGAAATCGGCATGAAAATCTCCATAGTTCATT
>DATHPH010000205.1:0-1930 GCA_035484095.1 Cytophagaceae bacterium
ATGAGTTAAATAATAGAATGCATTTACTAAAATCCGAATATTAAATAATGAAATAATGAAGCGAATTTCCTTCAATAATACCACTTTTTTGAGTTACAGGCAAGGTTTTCTTTGTAAAGGTTTTTACTTAAAATAATAAAACTGATTGATTTGTATGTAATTAGCCAATTCTGACTAAGATTTAATAAAAATTTCCAGAAATTCAATCGGGGAAATTCCAAATAACAAAATTTAAATGACAAACGAATGCAAACAGCTTTCTCTAATGATTAAATCTTTCTTCCCCTTGTCATCTCTTTCTTAAAAGGTGGCCCTGGTAAAATCTCAACTTCAAAACCAACTGTCTTCAAGGTTCTTTTAAATTCACCCTGAGCGCAATAGGTAACAAGTGTCCCATTCTGCTTTAAAGAAGTAAAAATATGGGTGATATTTTCCAACGACCAAATTTCAGCCTGCTTGGATGGAGCAAATGCGTCAAAATAACATAGATCGTATGTTGCAGGAGACAAATTCTCCTCCTCCAGTTTTACGTTGTTTTTACACATCACAAAATATTCAGACAAAACAACATTCTTTCCCCAATCTGCTTCATGAATGTTTTTAAAACGCTCAGCAGAAACAGATTCTTCCATTAAATCTGGATAATTCAATTCGGCAATTAATTCATTCGCGAGAGGAAATGGTTCAAGCGTATGATAATAAATTTTCACTTTATACTTCTCGGCATAATTCCAGGTAAGAAGTGCATTCAAACCTGTCCCTAAACCAACTTCAATAATATGTACTTCTTTATTACCAGAAAAAAGAGTCAGTCCCTGATCTATATACACATAGGTTGATTCCTGGATAGCTCCGTGTGTTGAATGATAGGTTTCATTCAGTTCCGGGTGAAATAAGGTATGGGAACCGTCTCGGGAAATTATGATGGATCTGTTCTCTAACATATTTTATACTTACAGGCTACCGACTCCTTTATTATATATCTCCTTTGCAGAGAAAGCCTCCATTCAACAGATTCTGTTTGTTATATAGAAAATCTGTTCCATCCGGATTCGTCATTTTTCCTCCTGCCGCTTCTAATATAGCTTGTCCGGCAGCAGTATCCCATTCCATCGTAGGTCCATGTCTGTAGTACAAATCAGCAGAACCTTCTGCAACCAGACAAAATTTTATAGAACTTCCGGTTGTTATAAAATCCGTTACTTTATAATCGCTCAATACTTTTGCTTCTTCTTCTGAACTATGTGAACGGCTACCTACGGCCGTGCGATCCGTTGATGGCGCTTTTCTAACATGAATCTCAGACTGTAGTCCCTGTTCAATTTTGAAAGCTCCCTGCCCTACGACACCAGCATACAATGTATCCGTTACCGGAATATAAATAACACCAGCAACCGGGCGATTATTTTCCATCAACGCTATATTAACTGTAAACTCCCCGTTGCGCTTTATAAATTCTTTGGTTCCATCCAGCGGATCGATCAACCAGTATTTTTTCCATTGAGAACGTTCACTGTACGGAATTGATTTACCTTCTTCAGAAATCATAGGTATTTCGGGAAAAGCATTTTTCAGCAAGGTATATATTACTTCATGTGATCTTTTATCTGCCAATGTCAATGGCGAACGATCGTCCTTCATTTCCACCAGACTGCTGAAATCAGGCATAGCATATACCTCCAGAATCGATTTCCCTGCCACTAAACTTGCCATTATTGATTTCTCAAGAATATTTTTCATTGTTTTTTATTATTTTTTCAATTCTGCAATTTACAGAAAGTCCCTTAGCTTCTTCTGCAAAAAGTATTTTTTACAGGATGTGTTTCTGAATATTTGTTTGTATGCCAACCAATCTGTTCTTATCACTTGGTTCTGAGTATCTTCTTAAATAGCCTTCAAAGGCATTAAATTAGATTTACTGTATGAGATA
>DATHPH010000206.1:0-9577 GCA_035484095.1 Cytophagaceae bacterium
GAGATATTCTTAATAAAAAATTATTGATTCATTTCGAAGACGGAGGAATGGATGGAATGAAATGCGACCCCAAAGGAAATTTATATATCGCACGTTATGATAAGGGTGTTATCGCCGTAATTTCTCCGGATGGTTATATGGTGAAAGAAATAAAATTGAAAGGACAAAAACCAACGAATTTAACATTCGGAGGCACAGATGGCAAAACAGTTTTTGTTACCATGCAAGATAGAGGATTGTTTGAACAGTTTGTAGTGGAATAAATGAAGTAATGTTTTAGAGGTGCGTTAAAGTAATAATACTGGTAGAATCTCAACGAAGGTAACCCTCTTCTTGCAGCTTGTTCTGCCATCTAAATTCTGCTGCAACATGCTGCACAATTAATAGATCTAAAACTTTTCCACAAGCTCTCCCCATTGACTGTAAAACTGTGAGGGATGCTGTAAATTCGTCCTTGTTGAAATCAAAATTAATTATGAGTACAGTCGTAGAAACCCCTTTAATGAAACAGTACAATATCATCAAAGGCAAACACCCGGGAGCATTGCTTCTTTTTCGGGTAGGTGATTTTTACGAAACATTTGGGCCGGATGCCGTTACCGCCAGTAAGATTTTAGGTATTACGCTTACCAAACGTGGTGCAGGCTCTGCTTCCGAAACAGCCCTTGCGGGGTTTCCTCATCATTCATTGGATAACTATCTGCCAAAGCTTGTTCGTGCAGGTCAGCGGGTGGCCATTTGCGACCAGCTTGAGGACCCGAAAATGGTGAAGGGAATTGTAAAACGTGGCGTGACAGAACTTGTAACGCCCGGAGTTTCTTTCAACGACAATGTCTTAGAAGTAAAACAAAATAATTATCTGGCGGCTGTGCATATTGCGAAGGAAGCAGTAGGAGTTTCGTTTTTAGATATTTCTACCGGTGAATTTATGACCTCGCAGGGAACCGTTGCGTATGCAGATAAATTACTTCAAAGTTTTCAGCCCTCGGAAGTGCTCGTCAGTAAAAATAGAAAGACCGATTTCAATCAACATTTTGGAGATAAATACAATACTTTTTTTCTGGACGAATGGGTGTTTTCTTACGACTATTCCTACGAAAAATTAACGACGCATTTTGGTACCAATTCATTGAAAGGTTTTGGGGTAGAAGAATTAACAGAAGGAATTATTTCTGCGGGTACTATTTTCCATTATCTGAATGAGACAGAACATAAAGAGGTAAAACACATCGCCAGCCTTTCCCGAATTGAAGAAGAAAAATATGTCTGGCTGGATAAATTTACCGTCCGCAACCTGGAATTGGTCCATGCTCAACATCCGGAAGGGGTTCCGCTCATTCATATCCTCGACCAAACACAGACACCTATGGGCGGGAGGTTGCTGCGGAAATGGATGGTATTGCCGCTCAAGGAAATCACGCCTATTCAGGAGCGCCTTTCCATCGTGGAAAATTTTGTAAAAAGTCGTGAATGGTGTGAAAAACTGGTTGGTACGCTGAAACACATTGGCGATTTAGAAAGGATTATCTCGAAAGTAGCCGTTCGCCGGATCAATCCAAGGGAAATGCAACAATTGCGCAGGGCGTTGGAATATATTAAACCTATCAAAGAGTTGCTTTCGACTTTTGGTATTCCTTCTTTGCAAAAATTGTCCGATCAGCTAAATCCTTGCGAATTTTTGTTGGATAAAATCTCAAGGGAACTAAAGCAAGATCTTCCTCTTATGATCAATCAAGGAGGGTTGATCAAGGATGGAGTAAACGAAGAATTGGATGAATTGCGAAAAATCGCTTATTCTGGAAAAGATTATTTGCTTCAAATCCAGCAAAGAGAAGTAGAAAGAACAGGAATTGGCTCATTAAAAATTTCTTACAACAAAGTATTTGGGTACTATTTGGAAGTGACCAATACACACAAAGAAAAAGTGCCTTCCGATTGGATACGGAAGCAGACCTTGAGCAACGCTGAGCGTTATATTACAGAAGAATTAAAAATATACGAAGAAAAAATATTAGGAGCCGAAGACCGCATCAATGTAATTGAACAAAAATTATTTATTGATTTAATAATTGCGGCAGAAGAATATGTGACACAGGTACAACAGAACGCACGCATCATTGCCACCATCGATTGTCTGGTTTCTTTTGCGCTGACGGCCATTGAAAATGACTATTGCAAACCTTTCGTAAACGAATCAAAAATTCTTAATATAAAAGCAGGAAGGCATCCGGTAATAGAACAAAGACTGCCGTTGGGAGAACCGTATGTGCCCAACGATATTTTTTTAGACAATGAAACACAACAAGTCATTATTATTACAGGACCTAATATGGCCGGTAAATCTGCCTTGCTGCGCCAAACAGCACTCATAGTGCTGATGGCGCAGATTGGTTCCTACGTGCCTGCTACAAGTGCTGAAATAGGGTTGGTAGACAAGGTATTTACGAGGGTAGGAGCTTCCGATAATTTATCCAAGGGAGAGTCTACTTTTATGGTGGAAATGACGGAGACCGCCAGCATTCTTAATAACCTGAGCGATCGAAGTCTTGTGTTGATGGATGAAATAGGAAGAGGTACCAGTACCTACGATGGGATTTCTATTGCCTGGTCTATTGTAGAATATTTGCACAACCATCCCAAAAATAAGGCCAAAACACTCTTCGCTACTCATTATCACGAACTAAACCAATTGTCCAGCGATTTGGAGCGGGTGAAAAATTTTAATGTGTCCGTAAAAGAAGTTGGCAACAAAGTATTGTTCATGCGTAAACTGAAAGAGGGTGGCAGTGAACATAGTTTTGGAATACACGTAGCGCAGATGTCGGGTATGCCCAACCAGGTAGTGTTGCGCGCCAACGAGATCATGCATCATTTGGAAAAAGAGAAAGTGAAGTCGGGGGGCAATGGTAAAACCAAAGAAATTCCTAAACCGGCAGATAAATTTCAATTTAGCATTTTTGATTCCGGTGATCCCAATTATCAAAAAGTGAAAGATCTTCTCGAGGTTATCGACATTAACACAATGTCACCGGTAGAAGCACTTTTGAAATTGAATGAAGTAAAAATGTTGTTGGGAAAATAATTTTTAAAAGACAACTTGTAGTAATAGAATACGGAGATTTCGTATGGATACTTTCCTTCCAATACTTAATTTCTTTTGATAACTTGAGGTGCGTTGAATTACACTGCCAAACTATATGAATAAAGGTTCAATCCTGATTATTGACGACGAAGAGCGGCTTCGTCATCTTCTTGCCAGAATTGTTGGCTTGGAAGGGTATCATATTTTGGAAGCCTCAAATGCCAAAGCAGGATTAAAGCTGTTGGAAAGAGAAGAAATTCAATTGGTAATTTCGGATGTAAAACTGCCCGATGCCAACGGCGTCGATTTAACAGCTACCATAAAATCTCTTTATCCCTATATAGAAATTATTGTACTTACTGCTTTTGGAACCATACAGGACGGTGTAAGAGCTATCAAAAACGGAGCCTTCGATTACATCACAAAAGGGGATGACAATGAAAAAATAATTCCATTGGTGAGTAAAGCAATGGACAAAGCACTTCTTCAATACAAAGTAGTATTGCTGGAAAGAAAAATTTTCAAGCAATATAGTTTTAAAAACATCATTGGCCATTCTAAAGCCCTTCAACAAGCAATAGAACTGGCCAAAAAAGTTTCCTCCACCAATACCACCGTTTTACTGACGGGAGAAACGGGAACAGGGAAAGAGGTTTTTGCACAAGCCATTCACTACGAAGGAAGCCGGAAAAATAAAAATTTTGTTGCGATTAATTGTAGTACGATCGGGAAGGATTTATTAGAAAGTGAATTATTTGGGCACAAATCCGGCGCTTTTACCGGTGCAGTGAAAGATAAAAAAGGCTTATTTGAAGAGGCAAACGAAGGAACTATTTTTCTGGATGAAATTGGTGAAATGAACATCGATTTGCAGGCAAAACTCCTACGGGTCATCGAAACTGGAAGTTTTATAAAAGTAGGAGAAACGAAAGAAACGAAAGTCAATGTGCGAATTATTGCCGCTACCAATCGTGATTTACAAAAGGAAAGCGAAACAGGGAACTTTCGGCTTGATTTATTTTATCGCCTTTCTGTCTTCCAGATAAAACTCCCTTCGCTTCAAGAACGAAAAGAAGATATACAACGCTTAGCAGAACATTTCTCCGAATATTTTGCAGAAAAAGTAAATAAGCGAATCAGGGGTTTTCATCCCGATTTTTTGAATGCGTTGAAACAACATCCATGGAAGGGAAATATTCGGGAATTGAAAAACATTATTGAAAGAGCGGTTATTTTAGCCGAAGACGACCAACTTTCTTTTGAATCATTGCCTTATGATTTTGATACAAGTCATATTTCAGATGCTGTTTTTTCTTTGGAAGAAGTGGAAAAAGTGCATATTCGAAAGGTGCTGAATTATACAAAAGGAAATAAAACGGAAGCTGCCCGGTTGCTTAATATAGGATTGACTACCTTGTACAGAAAAATCGAAGAATATAAACTTTAGGCATACCTCCATTCAATTCCCGGTATCTGATAAAGGTCTTTCAAAATGGTAATTGACCTTTCCATTTTGAAAGGGTCATAAAGATTCAGATTGGGGATAGAAAAATTTTTCAAGGCACAACTACTTTAAAATAAATAGTTTACAGGTTGTTTTTTATATTAAACCTGTTTTGGCACCAGGTTTGGCATAAAGACTTAAAACAAATACGAAAATGGAATTATTTATGACATTCTTACTTACTGCAACAGGTTTTGCCTGTTTTGCACTCTTCTATTTATCAATTCACTTCTTTGAAAAAATATAAAACAATGTTATTACTATTTATTATCGCTATTGGAGTATTCGCATACATGGGATATGTCATGCTGAAACCGGAAAAATTCTAAAAAATATCTACAAATTAAAATCTAAAAGAGATGAATACAGAAATACTAGGAATACTCCTGATCTTTTTGGTCACGGTTGTGCTCGCCATTCCATTAGGGAACTATGCAGCAAAAGTTTATAAGGGAGAAAAAACTTTTCTTGATGTTGTATTCGGGCCATTTGAAAATCTTTTTTTCAAAATCAGTGGGATTGATCCTAAAAAAGAGATGACCTGGAAAGAGCATTTGATTGCTTTACTCACGATTAATTTGCTTTGGTTTGTATGGGCGATGTTTATTTTAATCAACCAAGGTTGGTTACCATTAAATCCGGATGGGAATCCTGGGATGACGCCTGATCTGGCATTTAATACCGCCATCAGTTTTTTAGTAAATTGTAATTTGCAACATTATTCAGGAGAATCGGGGGTGTCCTATTTATCCCAACTGTCTTGTTTGATGTTTTTAATGTTTGTGACAGCAGGTACCGGTATGGCTGCGTGCGTGATGGTCTTCAATGCACTGAAGGAACGTACTACCGATAAATTGGGAAACTTTTACAACTATTTTCTTAAATCCTGTACCAGGATCTTATTGCCCTTGTCTTTTGTAGCGGCTATTATTTTCGTTTTAAACGGAACTCCTATGACCTTTGAAGGGAAGGCAAATACTATAACCCTGGAAGGAGATACACAGCAGCTTTCAAGGGGCCCTGCGGCGGCGGCAATTGCCATCAAACAAATGGGAACAAACGGAGGAGGTTTCTTTGGTGTTAATTCTGCCCATCCGTTAGAAAATCCAAACTACCTGACGAACATTGTTCAAAATATTGGAATTATCCTTATTCCTATTGCCATGATATTTGCATTAGGATATTATTTGAATAGAAAAAAACTTGCCTGGATGATTTTCGGGGTCATGACAATAGGGTTTCTGTTATTGGTGATCCCTTCTGTATACTATGAAATGCATGGCAACCCAAACATTGCTAAAATGGGAATCGATCAATCCTTAGGAAGTATGGAAGGGAAAGAAGTTCGTTTTGGCTCTGCCGCTTCTGCTTTTTGGGGTATTACAACCACTGTTACTTCCAATGGGTCGGTGAATGCGATGCATGATAGTTTTACGCCACTTACCGGGATGTTTGCAATGTTGGGAATGATGATCAATGCGCTCTTCGGTGGTGTTGGCGTAGGATTCCTGAATTTCTATATATTCATCATTGTTTCAGTATTCATATCAGGACTGATGGTCGGCCGTACTCCTGAGTTTATGGGGAAAAAAATAGAAGCAAGAGAAGTAAAAATTGCGATGATTGTCGCGTTGCTTCATCCATTTCTGATACTCTCCGCGACGGCTTTGGCCTCCCATATTCATTATCTGAATCCTGACATTGGATGGTTAAACAATCCAGGTTTTCATGGGTTCTCCGAAATGCTTTACGAATATACCTCTTCTTCTGCCAACAATGGTTCAGGGTTTGAAGGCCTTGGAGACAATACGCCTTTTTGGAACATCAGTACTGGCATTGTTCTTATACTAAGTAGGTACATTCCGATCATAGGTCCTTTAGCCATCGCAGGAATCCTGGCCAATAAAAAATACATACCGGAAAGTGCAGGTACGCTTAAAACAGATACTTCTACTTTCGGGCTTATGGTCCTTGCGGTTATATTTATTGTGGCGGCGTTGGCTTTCTTTCCGGCACTTACACTGGGGCCTATTGCAGAATATTTTAGTGTGTATTAAAAAATTACAAAACAAGAAAGGCAACCTAAAAATAGGTTGACGGTCACATCCTTTTGTTTGGTTTTATGAATTTTAAAAAATATAAAAATGAAAAATAATAATTTATTTGACAAAAAACTTTTGAAAGATGCTTTTGCGCAATCCTTCAGAAAGTTAAATCCAAGGGATATGTTTAGGAATCCTGTCATGTTTACGGTGGAGGTTTGTACGTTTGTAATGTTAGTGGAATCTTTCCGGACGATTGTTTCTTCTTCTCCGTTGTTTTATACCTTGTATAATTTCGCTGTATTCTTTATACTATTGATCACATTGTTATTTGCCAATTTTGCGGAAGCAATTGCGGAAGCCAGGGGGAAAGCGCAAGCCGATAGTTTGAGGAAAACAAGAGAAGATACTCCGGCAAAAAAAATCGCCACGTTGGGGGAAATGTATATGAATGAAATACAATTGGTGAGCTCTTCGCAACTGAAAAAAGGAGACCTGTTTATATGCGAAGCAGGCGACATAATCCCAACGGATGGTGAAATTGTAGAAGGGCTTGCTACGATAGACGAGTCTGCGATTACAGGAGAAAGTGCTCCGGTTATAAGAGAATCTGGTGGAGATAAATCAAGTGTAACAGGTGGCACCAAAGTCTTATCGGATAAAATAAAAGTGCTTGTTACCACCCAGCCGGGCGAGAGTTTTCTGGATAAAATGATTGCGTTGGTTGAAGGGGCCAGTCGTCAGAAAACACCGAATGAAATAGCACTGACTATTTTGTTGGCGGGTTTTACATTAATATTTGTCATCGTATGTGTGACACTACAACCGTTCGCAAATTATGCCAATACTCCAATTAGCATTGCTGCGTTTATTTCTTTGTTTGTTTGTCTTATTCCTACTACGATTGGAGGGTTGCTTTCTGCCATAGGTATCGCCGGTATGGACAGGGCGTTACGGGCCAATGTAATTACGAAATCGGGGAAGGCAGTAGAAACTGCTGGCGACATTGACGTATTGCTATTGGATAAAACAGGAACGATCACTATAGGCAACCGAAAAGCTACCAATTTTTATCCTGTGAAAGGCGTGGAAGAAAAAGAGTTTGCCAAAATCTGTATTCTTTCTTCAAGAGCGGATGATACACCGGAAGGAAAATCGATTATAGAATTAGCCAACACGGAAGGTATTAATGTTCCCGTCATACAGGAAGAGGGCGGACAACGGACAATATTTATCAAGTTTAGTGCAGAAACCCGAAGCAGTGGAATAGATTTACCCAACGGTACAAGAATCAGAAAGGGGGCTTACGATGCCATTAAAAATTTGGCGGAAAAGGCAGGGAATGATGTCCCATTGCAGGTGGTGGAAAGAGTGAAAAGTATCTCGTCCAATGGAGGTACCCCTTTGGTAGTGTCGGAGAATGATAAAATAGTAGGAGTAATAGAATTGCAGGACATCATTAAACCCGGTATCCAGGAACGTTTTGAGCGGTTGAGAAAAATGGGTATTAAAACGGTGATGGTAACAGGGGATAATCCTTTGACGGCGAAATATATTGCAGAAAAAGCAGGTGTAGACGATTTTATTGCAGAGGCCAAACCAGAAGATAAAATGACCTATATCCGCAAAGAACAAGCTTTAGGGAAACTGGTAGCCATGATGGGCGACGGGACGAACGATGCTCCAGCTTTGGCACAGGCCGATGTCGGGGTAGCGATGAACAGTGGGACTCAAGCTGCCAAAGAGGCCGGAAATATGGTGGATTTGGATAACGATCCAACAAAACTGATTGAAATAGTAGAGATTGGGAAACAACTTCTGATGACAAGAGGTACACTCACCACGTTCTCCATTGCCAATGATGTGGCTAAATATTTTGCAATCGTACCGGCCCTGTTTATTGCTTCGATACCTGCTTTGCAAAGGTTGAATATTATGAATCTCAGCAGTCCTGAAAGTGCTATTTTATCGGCAATTATATTTAATGCGTTGATTATACCTGCCCTAATTCCGTTGGCGCTGAAAGGTGTAGAGTATAAGCCTATTGGTGCCAGTGCACTCCTTCGAAGAAATTTATTTATATATGGACTTGGTGGTGTGGTTGTGCCTTTTATTGGCATCAAACTACTCGATATGATTATATCTATCTTGATATAGGTTAATTCTTCCAGGATGAATTGATGGAATACCTGAAAATAGTAATGATAGAATCTATAATAGAGAATAAAAAACAATAAGAAAAAATTAAAAACATGAGAACTCATATTTTGCCTGCCTTAAAACTTACACTTCTGTGTATTCTTTTCTTTGTGGTGCTGTATCCTGCCCTTATATGGGGGATAGCAGTTGTAGCAGCTCCTGATGGAGGAAAGGGAGATCTTGAAAATGTAGGTCAATCGTTTACAAGCGACCACTATTTCTGGTCAAGACCTTCCGCCGTCAATTATAATGGAGCCGGTTCAGGAGGAAGCAATAAAGGTCCCTCTAATCCTGATTATCTTAAAACCGTTCAGGAAAGAATCGATACTTTTCTAGTGCATAATCCTAAAGTAAAAAAGGCTGAAATCCCCTCTGAACTGGTTACCGCTTCGGGAAGTGGTTTGGATCCGCATATTTCTCCCAATGCCGCTAAAGTACAAATCCCTAGAATTGCTTCAGTACGAGGACTGAGTGAAGAACGACTTATAAAACTGGTAGATGAAAATACACATAAACCTTTGTTGGGATTGTTTGGGACCTCTACTATAAATGTATTGAAGTTAAACAAAGCTTTGGATTTGCTAAAATGAGAAAATACATTGTTGGGCTATTTTTTTTGTACATTTCGCAGGCTTGGGCAATAAGCGATAGTACCAAAGGAAAGCTAATGATTAGTGGCTACGTTGAAGTGTATTACGGGTATGATTTTGGCAATCCATCCAATCATGAACGGCCTTCTTTTATATACAA
>DATHPH010000207.1:0-20218 GCA_035484095.1 Cytophagaceae bacterium
TAGCGGATATTTATATTTTAGAAGGTATTTATTCAAATAGGCGAGTTCTTTCATGCACAAATTCTTTTCTTTACAAAATCGTAGATTGGTTTGCTAAACTATGCAAAAACAGCTAATATTGCTTTCAGAAACAAAGATAAGAGAGGATAGTTGAAAAAAGTTATTTATTTCAACAGATATTAAAATCGTTCTTTAAAAGATGCTAAACAGAAGGTTATTGAGAGTTAAAGTAATGCAGGCTCTGTATGCACTCTGTCAATCCCGTGAATCTAATTTTGAGTTGGGGTTGGAAGAAATTGCCAGTTCATTTTTACCTGATCTTAATTCTATGGAAGTTCAAAACCATGAACTTTTAAAGGAGAAAAAAGAAGAAGCCTCTGTTTTGTATGAAAAATCTTTTTACGAAAAAATCGAATACACTACTCAAAGCAGAGACGTTATTGCAGCAGTTGAAAATGCTGTTTCAAGATATAAAACCCACGTCGATAAAGATATTAAACACTTCCGGAAGTTAATGCTGGAAGATGTAGACAGTATCAATTATAAATATTTGGAACTTCTTCAGTTTTTGATTGCGTTGGCTGATTTTGTTGAGATTGACGAAGAAGAAAAAAAAGGGAAATTAGTGAAAACCTTGCCGACACCGGCAAAGGAATTAAAGTTGCAGAAAAATGCAGTGGTTTTGGCATTGAAGGCCAACAAGAATTTTGAACAGGAACGCATAAAAAAGAATATCAATTTAGAAGCTCAATTTGTTAGAAATACCTTTAAGGAATATCTAAAGCCAGACGAGGAGTATAAAAAATACCAGAATCTTAATGAAAGTACTGTTCAAGAGGATAGAGATTTATGTTTATATATTCTAAAAAATATTTTTCTCAAAAAAGAAGCTGTTGTGATTCATTTTGAATCAGAAGACTTAAATTGGACTGAAAATAGCTCTATTGTGAAGAGTATGGCTGTCAAAACGATTAAGTCTTTGGTAGAAGGGGATTCTTCAGAAGATATGTTGCTGGATATCTCTTCCAATTGGGAAGAAGACAGGGCTTATTTTTTGGAACTGTATGATCAAACAGTTAAAATGGATGAAAAACTGGAAGTACTCATCACAGAAAGAGTTAAAAACTGGGAAGTAGACAGGGTTGCTTTGATGGATAAGATAATCATAAAATTGGCTACTGCTGAAATGATTACATCTCCGGGAATACCGGTAAAAGTATCTATAAATGAGTTTATTGAAATTTCAAAAATATACAGTACTCCTAAAAGTAAGGTTTTTGTAAACGGTATTCTAGACAGTATTGCGGCGGATTTGACCAAAGATGGAACGATTCGTAAAAGCGGCAGAGGTTTAATTGACAATAAGTAATTTTGAAGGACTGATAATATTTATAATTTTGCGTTGTTAAAATTAAATGATTTAAAATATGATTAGGAAAATAAATTATACCTTACTCTTACTTATTGCAGTAGTTGCTTTAAACGCTTGTGATTCTAAAGAGAAATCAGCTTCTTCAAAAGACTCTTCCTTTACTGTAGTTCCGGAAGTGCCGGAGAAACCTGTTATGCCAATTACCAAATTAGAGTTTTTAGAAACCTCGTTTGATTTTGGTAAAATAGAGGAAGGTAAAAAGGTAGAACACGTGTTTAAATTTAAAAACACCGGCGAAAACCCACTGGTCTTGAAGGATGCCAGAGCTTCCTGTGGCTGCACGATACCGGAATATACGAAAGATACAATTGCTCCTGGTTCAGAAGGAGAGTTGAAAGTAATTTACGATAGTTCCAATAAAGGAGGTCAGATTGAAAAAACGGTAACCGTCACTGCGAATACAGACCCTGCTACTACAGACATAAAAATAAGTGCTTTCGTTGAAAAGAAAGTTGCCGGACCATACAACAACAAATAATTAATTTAAATAAATATACAATGTTAGAATTCGTACTATTACAAGCTCAAGGAGGTAATTCAATGATTACCTATATTTTTATGGGAGGTGCATTCGTCGTAATGTACTTTTTCATGATAAGACCACAACAGAAAAAAGCCAAAGAGCAAAAATTATTCAGGGAAGGGTTAAAAAAAGGGGACGATATAGTGACTATTGGTGGTTTACATGGTAAAATATACAGTGTAGAATCGGACGATACTATTGTGGTAGAGGTAGACAAAGGAATCAAACTTACGTTTGAAAAATCGTCTGTTTCTGCGGAGGCTAGCAAAAAAGCCAGTACTTCGGCGGCAAAGTAGTCACAAAAAAGGGGTAGTTTTATAAGTACTATTTTTATTTAACTAAACTTTGATAAGAATTCCGGGAATTAAAAAAGGTGATTGGAGAGCAGTAACGTTTTGCGTTTTTGCCGCCATCACCTTTTGGTTTTTTAATGCCATGACCATCAATTATTCAATTGATGTAGCACATCCTGTTGTCATTCATTATGACGAAGACCAATATGTCCCCTTGGAAGATTTGCCAACTCAAATACGATTCAGCACCACTGCCTCCGGTTGGGATATTTTTACGAAAACAAGTTTTGTTAATTCAACACCTATTGAATTAGAGTTGGACGACTTTAAGAAAAGGAAATACATTACGGCTGCTCGGCTCAAAACAATAGTAGCGAAACAAATGAGTGGCATTCAGATTAACGAAATTTTAGATGATACGCTTTATGTCAATTTTGATAAAATAAAATCAAAAAAAGTAAAACTACGGGTAGATGCTAAGAAACTTTCTTTAGAGGAAGGGTATTATTTAGCAGGTCAAATTTTGGTTGAACCTTCTGAGATTATGGTTTCAGGTCCGGTTTCTCTGATAAAGAGTGTTCCTGATTTTGTTTCTGTAAAAATAGATTCAAAAAATATCTCCGGAAAATTTGAGGAAGAAGTTACGTTGGAAACTTCTTTGGATAAAAGAATACGTTTTGATAAAAACAAAGTAAAGGTAAAACTGGAAACCTACCAATTGGAAAAAGTAGAAAAGGAATTGAAAATTTCTAAATTGAATTTTCCAAAAAGGAGAAAAATTAAATTATCGGAGGAATATGCTGTTTTTGTATATTATGCCAAAGCAATTGATTTGCCCTTAGTAGAATTACAAAAAATGGAAGCGCAGGTTGATTTTTTTTCGATGAATGAAAAAGATGAAAGCATCAAAATAACGCTTAAAAAAGTGCCTGAGCTAATTCAGCAGTATCGGTTTGAACCTAAGACGATAAAGATTTCTTATGACCGATAAAGTATTAAAAATAGGAATTACGGGAGGAATAGGAACAGGTAAAACGTTGGTCAGTAAAATTTTTGCCGTATTTGGAATTCCTGTATACGATGCAGATTCGAGAGCAAAATGGATTTCTAACGAGCACCCTGACGTTAAAAAAGAAATTACGGATTTTTTTGGCGAGGAAGCGTATCTTGATGGAAAATTTAATACGAGATTCATTGTAAGAATGATCGTAAACGATCATGCTAAAGTGGAAAAATTAAATTCTATCGTGCACCCCAGGGTGGGGCAAGATTTTTTGGAATGGGTAAAACAACATAATTCGTATCCATATATTATAAAAGAAGCTGCACTTCTTTTTGAATCGGAGTCGTATCTTTCTTTGAATAAAACAATCGTGGTAACGGCTCCTTTAGAGCTTCGTATTCAAAGAGTTTTGCTACGCGATGCGCAACGAACGCTGGAGGAGATTAAAGGAATTATTGACAAACAAATGCCGGAAGAAGAGAAATTAAAGAAGGCAGATTTCATTGTGCATAATGATGAGCAACAATTGTTATTGCCACAAATAGTAGCGTTGGATAAATTATTCAGATCAGGTAATGTTAATAGGTTAAAAGAGGTTAGCGCATAGTTTATTATTGTGCAATTTTTTCTTTGAATTTATCTTTAATAATTTCCTGCACCGTGCGCCTTTCAATTTTACTTTCCAACCAGGAGATAATATCAAAATAGATAAATGCTCTTTTTTCAAAATCGCTGTTTACAAGAGGCATGAGTTGTGTTTTGAGTTTCTGAAATCGATCTATAAGATCTTTGTTGTTTAAATTCGTATTTAGATTTTTTAGAAATCCAAGGATGTATTTTTGAAAAAAATGCAAATCTTCTTTTTTCCATAAAAAACGATAAGTGGAAATGATATAATATTTTATTACATCAAAATTGCCTAATTCATAGTGACAAACCAGGTTTAAGATCCTGGCAAAGCAATGCAGATCTTGCCTGAAATCAATATCAGGTGCGTTGATGATTTTATTAAGCCATCGTATTGACTGACTGAAATTTCCTGCTCCAAAATACAAGCAAGCTACTTTGTAACTAAATATCATGGAAGAATGACGGTCAAGTTTACTCATTAAAAAGTTGATTTCTTCTCCATTATTATGCATGATAAATTCGATTCCTTTATCAAAATTTCCCGTCATGAAAAAATGATTGACTTTATTCGTGTAATAATATTTTAGCAGTCGAATCCGCATGCTTTCATTCATTTGGAGGTTTTTCTGAGAACTTACGTTTTGCAATTTTTTATTCGTTTCTTCAAACTCATGGTATCGGAATAATTTATATTGAGAAATCAGTAAATTATTCAGTGCTTTTATATAGTCTTCGGTATTCGTTTCGATTAACGTAGCAGAGGTTTCAAACAATTCTTCTAATTTTTTTGAGTACAAATAACCATTTTCAAAATCTTGCACAAAGAAATAATACCCAACATAAAGCCGGTACAGATATATTTTTTCAATGAGGGAAAGATTTTCTTCTTCAAATTCAGGAAGGCTGGAATAAAAATATTCTTTTGCGTTAACGTAATCTACTTCATCCCGGATATATCCTATACGGGTGTAGAAAGAATTTAATTTTATAAAAAGGTTTGAAAATAGGTTTAGATTATTAATCTGAGAATTGATATTACGCACTTCTTTTATAATATCATCCACTCTGCTAAGGCCGTCTTCTGTGGTTTGGGTAAGAACCCCTTTTTCAAGTTTAATAATTTCCAATTGAAGCTCCAGGTTATTATACAACTGCGCCATTTTTTTTGCTTTGCGAAGACAGTTTTTCCCTTGGTCGTATAAACGTCTTTCAAAGAGAAGTTGTGCGTAATCAATTTGCTCCCTTATCTGAATATCCATAATCTTAGGCAAATGAAATTGTCGAAGACTTTGAAGAATTCGTTCATGTAAATATGCTTTTAGATTAGAAAGTTGAGATGCTTTTAAGGAAGGATTTTTCTTTAAAATTTTATTTTCATCAAAATCGTCTTGTTTGTTTATCTCATCAAAAAGCAATAATCCTTTTTTATCATCTGCTTCTTCAGAAAAAGAGGTGGTAACTTTAAAATACCGTTTCTCATTCTTATTCATCGATTTGATGAGTTCGTACAAATTTTTTGATTTGATTCTTGGCACCGTAGTTATTTTAATGTAATTATTAAATTTAGCTAATAATTGTTGTATTTTAAAATTTTTGAAATCGTAGCTATGTAGGGTAAAAGTAAAACATTTATTCATATACAAAGAAGGGTATCTGTGTAAAAATGAGTACCTTGAATTTATAGTAATACTATTTTTAAAACGTATCGTTGAAAGTTATGAAAAATAGAATCTTTATTTTGAGGTTTTTGCTTCTTATCACTTCAGGTGCTTTTGCTCAATCTGAGCTCCCTGTGGATGCTGGTACAGGTAAAATTACATATTCAGAGACCGTTGAAGCAGCAGGTGTTAAAAAGGATGTCTTGTACAGCAGGGCAACAAAATTTGCAACAGGGAAATATAAAATTACAGGGTTAAAAAAAGCAGAGAGTATACTATTATTTATCGGATCTTTTATTGTGAACTACCCCGGTGCGACGAGTGGCCTTACCGACAAAGGAACCGTTGAGTTTTTAGTTAAGATCACCTGCAAAAACGGTGCATATACGTATGAATATACAGATTTTCGTCATTTGGGGGATAAAGGGAAAGGCAATGGTGGTAAATTAGAAGCACCAATGTCGGAATGCGGTAAATTGGTGCTTCCAAAAGCCGGATGGGATAAAATTAAAAAGGATACCCCGGCTGGAGTTGAAAGATTTACTCAGGTTTTAAAAAAAGCAATGGGTTAAGAAAGTTCTATTCTTAAATAGTATTTTTTATAAGTGGCAAGGCTTCCAAACGGATAATTGGGCTTATGTATTGTATTTATTTGATTGTTAATAATTTATCTTAATTATTTAACACCATTTATTTCAAGAAGGGTTTTGTTTTTCCTACCTTACTTGGGCTTTTATAAGAACACGTTACTAAGATGAGAGTATTTTTTACACGGTTTTATCTGCTCCTAATGACCTGTATGGTTGTAATGAGTAATTCGATTGATGTTCTCGCCGAATTCCAATCAGGAATCGTTTATAATATGCAGGGCCCAAAAGCCTCTGCTTGGAATCTTGAAGAGCATTCTTGTAAATGGCTTTATCAGAATAATTTTGAGAAAGATTTTGTCAACACTACTGAAATAACAGATCCGCTACCTTTTTTTAGAAGAACTTTAAAAGGTTTGAATGGTACCACTTTTGTCAAGGCAGCAAATTTTAAAACGAAGGAGGCTACTTACATTTCTGTGAAAAAATATTTTGAGAAGCATGTTTCTGCTAAAGTGATAAGGAATATAAAAGTGGGAGAAGTATATCTTGTTAAGATTAGAAATTCAAATGATTACGCCATTTTGAAAATTTCCTCTATAAAAGACGATGGTAGCTCTTTGTTGTACGATGGAAATAATTTAGACTTTATTGCTTTCGAATATCGGCTGTTAAAAGATCCGACACCGGAAGCTGTTACCTTTTTGGATAATAATTTTGAAAAGGAATTGCAACCTACATGGGACTCTGAAGCAGAAATGATTATTTATCCTAATCCCGTGCTGGATAAAATTCATGTAAAATTTAGAAAAGCAAGGGATAACATAGGTTGGGTCGTAATTTTGGAAAATATGAACGGCGATAAAGTTTTTGCAAGTGAAAGCATTTATGAAACGCATTGGGTAAACGATTTTAATTATTTGCCGGAGGGTCGGTATGTGCTTTCTATCTTAAAAAATGAAGAGGTGTACCTACAGAAAGTTATTGATAAAAACGATAGTAAGAAATTATCGGAGGTTTATCCATAGTATTCATTGAATTTGTAAATAAAAAAAGCCATCTAAAGATGGCTTGCCTTTTTTAAAAGAAGGGTGGTAGATGGGGCTCGAACCCACGACCCTCGGTACCACAAACCGATGCTCTAACCAACTGAGCTACAACCACCGTGTTATTTAGGAATGCAAAGATAATGTTTCCTTCTGAATTGACAAAAATTCGAGACTTTTTAATTGTAGGTTATATAATAAGCAGTTTGTCAGAAAATTAGAATAATATTAGCTTATTCTCTGTTGAATAATAACCGTTGTCCTTTTACCTGCTCATCAAATTTTCCTTCAGAATAAGCAAGATGTCCGGATACAAGGGTATGGGAAATAGAAGATTGAAAGGTTTTTCCTTCAAAAGCGGACCACCCACATTTGTACAGAATGTTTTCTTTTTTGACAATCCATGATTTATTTAAATCAACCAAAACAATGTCGGCATGATACCCCTCACGGATATACCCTCTTTCTTTTAGTTGAAAACAATCTGCCGGAGCGTGGCACATTTTTTCCACTATCTTTTCCAAGCCAATTTTCCCTTGATAATAAAATTCAAGCATTACGTTTAAGTAGTGTTGTATCAGTGGTCCACCGGAAGGAGCTTGCCAATAGCCCTGTTGTTTTTCTTCCCAAGTATGCGGAGCGTGGTCTGTAGCAATAATATCCAGTCGGTTATCCAACAAAGCCTTGAACAACGCTTCTTTGTGCCTCGCTTCTTTTACCGCAGGATTCCACTTAATTAAATTTCCGAGGAGTTTATAATCGTTTTTGTCAAACCACAAGTGATGGATACAAACTTCTGATGTTATTCTTTTATCTTTTAACGGAAGGTTGTTTTTGAATAATTCTAATTCTTCTTCTGTTGAAATGTGAAGAATATGTAAGCGAGTATTGTATTTCTGGGCAAGTTTTACTGCCAAAGAAGAAGATTTAAAACAAGCTTCTACGGTTCTTATTTCAGGGTGGCAATACGGTGGAACCTGATCTCCATATTTCTCTTTGTACAATGAGGCATTTGTTCTGATAGTTTCTTCGTCTTCACAATGCGTCGCGATTAATAAATTAGCGTCGCGAAATATTTTTTCAAGGGTACTTATATTATCCACCAACATATTGCCGGTAGAAGAACCCATGAATATTTTTAGTCCGCATACATCCTGACCATTGGTCTTCATAACCTCATCATAGTTGTCGTTGGAAACACCCATGAAAAAAGAATAATTTGCCAAAGAAGTATGGGCTCCAATTTCGTATTTGGTTTTTAGTAATTCCTGCGTAAGTGCATTAGGAACAGTATTGGGCATTTCCATAAAACTGGTTACTCCACCTGCTACCGCAGCTTTACTTTCTGTATAGATCGTAGCTTTATGTGTAAGTCCAGGTTCACGAAAATGTACCTGATCATCGATCACCCCCGGAAAAAGATATTTCCCTTTCGCCTCAATAATCGTATCAGCCTTTGCGGAAGAGAGGTTTTTTTCTATTTTGCTTATTCTGCCATGCTCTACCAAAACATCAGATTCATAGATTCTCCCTTCGTTTACTATATTTGCATTCAGGATCAGGATACTTTTCATAATAAGGATTCATGTTTCTGGTTCAAAGTTAACTATAACGATTAACTTTCTAAAGTATACCTTCTAGTTTCAAAATTATATTCATGACCTTCGAAGATTTCAAATTAAATAAACAACTACTCAATGCGGTAAGTGATTTGTCGTATTCGGAACCTACAGAAATTCAGTTGAAAGCAATACCTCAGATATTGGCAGGGCACGATGTCATGGGAATTGCGCAAACCGGAACCGGCAAAACAGCCGCGTATCTTTTGCCGATTTTAATGAAAATAAAATTTGCGCAGGGAGATCATCCTCGTGTGTTAATTTTAGTTCCTACCCGAGAATTGGCAATGCAAGTGCATGAAAATGTTGTAGAACTTTCTAAATATACGGATATACGTTCTGTCGTAATATACGGTGGAGTAGGACCAAAGACGCAAATTGAAAATATTCAAAAAGGTGTGGATATTATTGTCGCTACTCCTGGAAGGTTTATGGATATCTATCTTAAAAATTTATTGGCAACAAAATTCCTAAATACACTGGTGCTTGACGAAGCAGATAAAATTATGGACATGGGGTTTATGCCTCAAATCCGAAAAATTTTAGAGGTAGTTCCACGCAAGAGACAAAATCTTCTCTTTTCTGCTACGATGTCAGAAAAGGTGGAAGTCCTTACACAGGAATTTTTAACCTTCCCTTTGAAAATTGAAGCCACTCCGCAGGCTACACCAGTAGTTACGGTCACACAGGTATTGTATCATGTACCGAATTTTAAAACAAAAATTAATTTATTGCAATATTTTTTGAGAAAGAAAGAAGAATTTAATCGTGTGATTGTCTTTGTCAGAACAAGACAAAATGCAGAGAATATTTTCAAATTTATCAGTAGGAAAATCGACAGTGAGGTAAAAGTTATTCATGCTAATAAAGGGCAAAATACCAGAACGAATTCTGTAGAAGCATTTAAGGAAGGGGGTATTCGCGTGCTGGTGGCTACGGATGTTGCGGCACGTGGAATAGATATATCATTGGTAAGCCATGTAATCAATTTTGATGTACCGGTAATCTACGAAGATTACGTACACCGAATTGGCAGAACAGGAAGAGCCAAGAATGAAGGAGATGCTATTACGTTTGCCAACGATGCAGAAAAGTATCACATGGCGAAGATTGAAAAAATAATTAAAATGAAAGTTCCTGTTAAGGAAATTCCGGAAGAAGTAACCATTGAAGAAACTCCTGTAGAAGAAAGACAGGAAATATTGCGTGAGTTGGATGCGTTGAGGAAAAAAGACGACCCCACGTTTAAAGGAGCCTTTCACGAAAAGAAAAATATTCCGGTGAAAACTAGAGTCCGGAAAAAACCTTTCAAGCCAGGAGGAGCGAGAAGAGGGAAACGGTAATTTTAGAGTGTTTTCTATACTAAGGGAACACCGTTGGAATCGGAAGTAAGTACTTGACTCATGTAATCAAAAAAAGGCCTCATGTTTTGGTAGCTTAGAATCACAGTATCCAAAAAAGTGGAATCCAACACTTCTTTGTCCGTAAAAGATCTTTTTAGAATAAACTGTTTATGCCGCAACAAATCAATCGCAGGATGATCGTTCGTATATCCTTTCGGAGCAGTCTTAAGGCATTCTCCTTCCAGTTTTTCAAATGTCTGCAAAAATTTTTTTTGCTTTAAAATTTTCCTCCATTCTTCATAATGATGATCAATGTCTATTCTTATACGCATCATGTCTTCTGTATTCGGCCCAAAGAAACCTCCTGCTACATACGAATTGCCCGGCTCTATATGAAAATAATACCCACCTCTTAATAGTTTGGTGGCACGTTTAAAGCCACCACCAACGGAAGTTTTATAAGGTGTTTTATCGTGAGAGAAACGAGTATCTCTGTATATTCGGAATAAACTTTTTTTGCCGGAGGGAGTTTCTATGCGATCTGTCTTCTGAAGAGCTTTCAGAAGTGCCTCAGAAAAAATAATCATGTTTTCGTGTTCTGTCAAATATCGTTCCTTGTGTTCGGTAAACCACTCTCGATTATTATTTTTCTTTAAATCTTTTAGGAAATTGAGAATAGAAACAGGTATTGATGCCTTCATAATTAAAATGTTAATTTAATAAGTTTCCAGTAACGAATAGTCATTCCGCTGATTTCTATAGCTAAATTCCGGACAATATAAAGGCTCCCCAAAAATAAGGGTGTTGGTATTTTTCTTTTAATGTTTTTTGTGCTGAATTGAAAGCCTGAAATTTATTTTTTGTCTTTAAAAAATTCTGATAGAAAAGAATCATGAACGTTTTTGTTGCTTCGTCGTCAACTTTCCATAGACTGGTTATAATACTTTTGGCCCCGGCCGATCGGAAAGCACGTTGCAATCCATAAATACCTTCTCCGGCATCCAAATGTCCAAGGCTGGTTTCACATGCGGATAAAACTACGAGCGAGGTATTTTCAAGATCAAGATTCTGCGCTTCATAAGCAGTAAGAATACCGTCGTAGGTATCAGGATAATCGGTTGCACTATAGTAGTTGACAACACCTGACAGAAGTAAGCCCGAATTTACCATTGCATTAAATACACGGTACCCATCCGTAGAAGCATATCCAATCTCTGACCAATAACCATGTGTGGCAATATGTAATATATCAGGGCTATGAAGGTTGTATACTTTCTCTTCTGTTGCCTGATCGTGCGTATAGAGGGTTACTTGAATATTATCTTTGTCCATTTCTTTTCTAATGGCCAACACTTCTTCTTCTGTGCCGGGCAAATCACTGATATTGTTTCCTCTGAAATTTCTGACGAACGATCGTGTCGTTTCATCAGCCATCGCAACGTAGGTGGTGGGATTCACATCCATTTTATAAGAAGGTCGACCAATTAAGACAGCCGTTTTAAGCTCATGATTAACCGAATTGTTTTGAACGTCAATACTGCTTGTTACATATTGAACATCCAGTTCTTCCAATAAGTAATGATGTGTTTCAGGGTTTTTGAGTGTGGAAAGATTAATCAGATGGTAAATTCCATCGGGTGAAAAATAGACTTTTTTTATTCCTTTTAATTGCTCCCGAATTGGTTGCCAGTAATGTTTGTAAAGAATAGTATCTTCCAGTTTAAACTTAATGATGTTTTGATATAACTTGTAATATTTGTTATCCAAAATATCCGCTACATCAGGCAGGTATACTACTTCGGGATACGTACTTTTTTGGGTGATGATATAGGCGGCATAAAAAGAGGTATCGGAATAATAAAGTTGATCCCGCCATTGAAAGCGTACCATTTCGATAGCCGCCTCGCCTTCCTTTAATTGTGCTCGAGTTGTTTTCCAGTCAGGGGGTTCTATTTTTAAATATTTTTGAAAACCTTTTGCCTTCAATGCTAACTCATTTTCGAGGTGGTTTACGTTTTCTTGCAGGCTTTTTACTTCCTCTTTGTCTACCGAATTTTTTAGTTCGGGAGAAGCGTCTTCCGACCTTCTGTATAATCGAATAAGTTCTTGTTTTTTTTCAATCCATTCCGTGTATAGTTTGGCAATACTTGGGTCATTTGAATTTAAAAATGCTTGTTTTCTTTTTTGTGTCCCTTTTAAGGAAAGCGATTTAGTAAATAGAAGATTTGTATAAGCCTGAGAAGAAAGCTCAGGAAGCATCGCCGTTTTTTTCTCTTTCGCAATTTTTACAAAACTATGATAGTTTTCATACCCTTCCTTGAGCTTGGCATTGTAATAAGTTACAAACGCTTTTTCCCCAAACGAAAAAATTATGTCGTTGATCCAGTTGCTATTTAACGAGAATAATCGATGGTAAATATCTTTTGCCTGTTCCAGCCGTCGGTCTCGCATGTTAAAATAAGCATATTCAGAAAACGGCAACGTAGAGGAGCGAAAATCTTTGGTAGTAGTAATCTGGTCCAGTATTTTTTTGAATCCTTCATGGTATTGTTCTGCTCCAAGGAATCCAAGCTGGTCTGCTTTCATAAAGTTGATCGACAAATCGGCATATTGACTATAGCTTTTATAATGTGTTTCGGTCTCGTTTACATAAAAGGTAGTTGGGTGAGCTAGTAAATTTTTCTTTCCTGTTTTCATTAGAAATACCGGAAGCTCGGACAATGGATATTGTTTATGCTCGGGGAATTTTTGGTTGTTGCAGTCAATCCACCTGTAATGAGCGGAATCTCTTTTTCCCCAGTAACCTTCGGCTTCTTTGTATTCCTTTAACATTTCTTTGGCATGTGCAATTAGTGTATATCGACCCATGGAATAAGGGTCACAACCACTATAGGCAGGAGCTAACATTTTAGAAAAATGATCATACTGTTCATTGGCAGCCTTCAGATAAGCAAAATAATCTCCGATGGAAAGATAATAAGCAACCTTGCTGGTCAACGCTTCTGATTTATATGAAATTTTATATATGTCAATGGCTTGTACGGAAAGGTCTTCCATCTTTTTTATGTACTCTTCCGCTTTTAAGTATTCTCCGGAATGTGATAAGAAGTTTGTGTAATAGGAATAGGAGTGAAACTCAGTTTTGTCGTTTTTACGAAAGGTTAATGCTCGTTCGTAATTTTCTTTTGCTTTTTGAAAGTCACCATTTCTTTCGAAGGCGTAGCCTATATAGGAATAATTATTAAATGTTTGTAAAACGGTATTTTCGGATAAAAAATTTAAGGCTTTGGTGGCATTATCAGGATCAGTAGTAGAAAATAAAGCGGGGAAATATATACTATTCCATTGCGCACTGATCGCAGTGGAATTGGTTGAATTTCCTGTTGAACCGTTTGTAATGGAAGAAAGCAATAGGTCTGCCTTTTCTTTACAAGATTTGGCAAGTTCTTTATCGGGCGTTTGCTTTTCAAAAATCTGCGTAAGCATCAAATAATTTGAATACGTTTGCAGTGTTTTGTTTTGGTCAAGCATTTTATACATTGCTTTTGCAATCTCCATCGCTTTTTTTTGGTCTCCTACATTGGCGTATACCTGCGATAGTTTTCCCATAAAATCTTGCTGAGATTGTGCATCCGCTTTCCATGTCCATAAAACGAGGACCAAAAAGGAAAAAAAAATGTTTTTTAAGATTGAATAGGACATGGGTTACATTTTATAATTATACTTGGTAAAGGATTGTTTTTTTACTAAAAGGTACTTTTCTGCCGATGTTTCAAGTTACCATTTTTACCGAATTTTTGATAATTCTTATATTTATAACAAAAGCGTAAGGATGGCTACTATTATTAAATAGTTACTTGGTTCTATAATAGTTACTTGAATGGGAGAGGGAGGAAGCATATTTAAAATTATATTTATAGATAGATACTAAAAAAGTAGTGTTTTTTTTAGTATCTTAGAAAATCTAAACTATTGCTTAATATGAAAAAACTGCTTTTTTCTTTTTTAATAGTAAGTCTTCTTACTGCTTGTGGAAGTTCTAAAAACGGGCTTCATAGTCATAAAGCAAAACGGCCACCCTGTACAAAGTAACCTTTTAGGAAGGAAATTTCTGATAACAAGAGGATTGGCTTTTGTAAAAAATATGAAACGTTTTTTTGTAAATAGACAAATAAACCTTATTTTTGCATCCATAATTAAAAATTGCCCGATCGTCTAATGGCAGGACGACTGTTTTTGGTACAGTCTGTAGAGGTTCGAATCCTTTTCGGGCAACATGAAAATGTTGAATGTTGAATACGATGTTCGGTTCCGCATTCAACATTTCTTATTTAAAACAAAATGTCCTACGTAAAAATCTTTTCTGGTTCTGCTTCCCGCAATTTGGCGGATAAAATAGCAAATTATTATGGTAAGCCTCTGGGAGATATTACTATATCGAGTTTTAGCGATGGTGAAATTTCTGTGAGCTATAACGAATCCGTTCGTGGATATGATCTGTTTTTGGTTCAGTCTACCTATCCTACTTCGGATAATCTGATGGAACTGCTTCTGATGATAGACGCAGCAAGAAGAGCTTCTGCCGCACATGTGACTGTAGTAATTCCTTATTTCGGATATGCTCGTCAGGATAGAAAAGACAGACCTCGTGTACCAATTGCTGCTAAATTAGTGGCAAACCTTCTTTCAGCAGCCGGAGCGGATCGATTGATGACTTGTGATTTACATGCAGGACAAATACAAGGATTCTTTGATTTTCCTGTAGATCATTTGGATGGCGCTGCTATTTTCGTTCCTTATCTTCGTTCGTTAAATCTCGACAACTTAGTTTTAGCCTCTCCGGATGTGGGTGGAGTAGGACGTACAAGAGGGTTCGCTAAAATTTTAGAAAAAGATTTGGTTGTTATTGACAAGCATAGAAAAAGAGCCAATGAAGTTGCTTCTATGCAACTAATTGGAAACGTAGAAGGAGCGAACGTGGTTTTGGTTGATGATTTGATTGATACCGGAGGTACAATGAGTAAGGCGGCGCAGCTGTTGATGGATCAGGGAGCTGTAAGCGTTAGAGCGGTGTGCAGTCATGCTGTATTATCCGGAAAAGCGTATGAAAATATTGAAGGATCTATGCTTACGGAATTAGTAGTGACCGATACTATTCCTTTGAAAAGAGAAAGCCATAAAATAAAAGTATTAACAGTTTCTGAGCTTTTCGCAAAAGCCATCAGAAAACTGCAAGACAACGATTCGATTAGTTCGTTGTTTATTGTATGATAATTGTCTGTGTAATGAATTCAAAGAAGCCAGGATGCTGCAGACGCATTGCAACTTCATAAAACAAAATAATAAAACAATATGAAATCATTAGAGATTATAGGGTTTAAAAGAGCAAATCTCGGCAAAGTTGAAGCAAAACAACTAAGAGCTGAAACCAATGTCCCATGCGTACTATATGGTGGGAAAGAACAAATACATTTTCATACTCCAGCATTCCTTTTCAGAGATCTTATTTATTCTGGAGAAGTGCATACAGTAGCATTAACAGTTGACGGTAAACACTATAAATGTGTTTTGCAAGATGTTCAATTTCATCCGGTGAATGAAATGATACTTCACGTAGATTTTCTGGAATTGATTGATGACAAAATTGTAAAGATTGACATCCCTATCAAACTTACAGGTACTGCAGTAGGTGTTATTAAAGGTGGTAAATTGATGCCAAAATTGAAAAAGGTAACGGTAAAAGCATTGCCTGCAAATCTCCCTGACTTTATTTCTGTAGATGTAACAAATTTGGAAGTAGGGAAATCGGTAAAAGTAAGCGATATAAAAACGGATAACTATACCATCTTAAATGCAAAAGCTATTCCGTTGGCTACCGTGGTTTCTACAAGAGAGTTAAAACAAGCAGAAACTGCAGATGCGAAAGCTCCGGCAGCGAAAGCACCTGCCGCTAAAAAATAATTTTAGCATAGTTTAATAACTAAAAAACCCACCTCTTGAGGTGGGTTTTTTAGTTTCAAGGAGTGGGAAACTTTGAGATGGGATTCATGAAAAGTTCCTTATTGTTGTTTTGATTGAGTATAATAATAATTAATAATGAAGAATGATTTTCGTCAAAGGTTCTACCATTGTTAAAGGTGGTTTATTATTATTTTTCTTTTTATAATTTACCAAAAAACCTTTTACATCAGTTCCTCTTACTAGTTTTGGATTCTTTTTCCCATAAGGAACAAAAAAGTCTTCCCAATGCGCAAGAAGAATCTGTTTCGGTTTTAATCTTGCTATGTATTCATCCGGGTAATTACAGGCATATTGATAAGAAGCTATTCCCAAAATGGCCAAATCAATTCGGGTAGTGGTATCTGGTAAAAATCCAAATTTAGGACAACTGGCTGAAGTCTGAAGGAATATTCTGAACGTGTCTTTGCTTTCTATAAACTCAATTAAATAATCCAATGTTTTCCCCTCCCGCCACCAATGTGCATGCGTACCGGAATAATATTCTTTTGCATCTTTTATAGTGTTACACACTTCCCCATCAAATAATTTTACAGATTCTAAATGCGGAGCGTGATCAGATAATATTGGCTTTGCTATAATTGTACCTTCCTTATTTAATTTTAGGATCATCCCATTCTTTTGGTAGGTAGTTAAGCTATCCTCTACATGGATAAACGAAGAGGTTGGAATCAGATTTTGAATCAGTTTATACGTACTCTCATTGCCAATGATTTTGACTTTTTCATTTTTTAAAAATCGATTATAGATGTGCGGAACGTCCAATAAATGGTCGTGGTGAGCATGCGTAATGAGGACAGATTGAATTCCTGAAAAATCAACAACATTAGAATCTCCTAATGTATTTATGAAACACGTATCCGGGCGTATACAAGACCCTTTATGTTTTTTATTTTTGGTTGTTGGATTGTTGCAGAGGGCACAAGAATTATCGTTTAAATATTGACTGAAGCCAGACACTCCAAGCTTTAGTAACCCTATATTGGGAAAAAATGGATCAATCAGTATTTTATCTTTCTTTTTCTTTATACTAAAACCTCCACAACCCAGGTATTGCAACTCTATTGTATCCCTTCCATTCGGATTCAGTACAATCGGATAATCGGTTTTGGGTTTACCTATCGTTATTGTATTTTCTGGTATTTTATTTTGAGATACAGGAAACAGGTTCTTACTACTGCACGATAGAAATACACTGAATATGAATAACCAGGTTTTTTTGAAATGTATCATATCTTGTTTGTTTTAACCAAATTCGGGATGGAAGGTACAAAAATATAGGTTGTTAAGATGAAATTTAAAACTTCAATAGATAATTGATCATTGTACCTGCTGGATGCTACATCCAATATTATTTTTGTATGCATCATGTATGCTAGAATGCTAAAAGTTTCGACCCTTGCGGCGTTTTTCTTAAAAATAAAAGGCATGGATAGAATATTCCTTCCAACGAAAGGGTTAAAATGTTTTTATTTTTATGTCAGATAATTTTTATTTGTGCTGATAGCAGTATTTGTCACCTGAATTACTAACGCAATGCTTGCATCTGTTACCTGTTGATTGGGCGGTAGCTTGGCATTGTCCGTAATTACATAATAGGGAAACGGAACCCTCTGCATAGTTGTCATTTTTGTTGTTTAAAAAAGTATAGCTTGGAATGGTAACGACAAGAAATGAAATTACAATGATTAATTTTTTCATAAAGACGAGAGCTTGGGGTTTAGGGGGTGATGAAAGTTTATGCTGATTAAGCCTCTTGTAAACCTAGGATAATAGAAAGTACCAAACAATAGCGATAAATACTAATTATAATAAGCAGGTATTTATCGCTATTGGTTGCAAGTTTTTAAAGAAACTTCAGGAATGGTGCGAGGTATACAGGAGTTTATTTTTTTACTTTCTAACCGTTCGCTAAAAATTGTTTCAGTTGAAGAAGTGAGAAGTCCACCTTAAAATTAGGTATCAAATACATTGCTGTTTCAGGTCTAATAAAATCATTTTGAATAGGATTGTAACAACTTTTATTGGTTTTTGCCTAATTTCAATAGTTTACAACTTGTGTTTTTCTTTCGTAAATTTGAAGATTGATAATTCTAACAGTGGTATGAAATATTTAATTTGTGGTCTTGGTAATATTGGTCCGGAATATGCAAAAACGCGTCATAATATTGGGTTCATGGTGTTGGACAAGCTGGCCAAAGACCACAACATTTCTTTTGATTCTGACAGGTTGGCTTTTCGGGCAGAATTGAAATACAAGGGGAGATCTATCCATCTGATAAAGCCAACTACTTTTATGAATTTAAGTGGGAAGGCATTAAATTATTGGTTAAAAGAGTTGGGCATCGGTGTTGAAAATTCACTCACGATTACAGACGATATCGCCTTGCCCTTTGGTAAGCTTCGCATGAGAATAAAAGGGTCCGGTGGTGGACACAATGGATTGGGAAATATTCAAGAAACACTTGGCAGCGATGTTTATCCCAGGCTTCGGTTTGGCGTAGGAGGCGATTTTGCAAAAGGCAAACAAATAGATTATGTTCTTGAGGAATTTGATTCAGGTGACGCTGCGGAGCTTCCGATTTTTATTGATAAATCATGCGATGCGATCTTATCCTTTTGTACAATTGGACCGGAAAGGACCATGAATTTTATTAATACTAAATGAATCTTATTTTTGAAAGGGTTAAAGGGGTTCTAATGAAAATCAATTTGAAAAAAAGTTAAAAAAAGAAGGGTAGATTAAGTATCTACCCTCTAAACAACCAAACAAACCAATTAGAACGTTAATGTTGTACAATAGCCAGTTATACCCTTATACGGAATACTGGTACAACAGTTACAAAATTAATCAAGTTTATGAGAGGATAGTTTGGCTGAAAAGTATTCTCTATTCATTCTGGCAATATTCGTAAGTGAAATTCCTTTTGGGCATTCAGCTTCACAAGCCCCTGTATTAGTGCAAGACCCAAAACCTTCAGCATCCATTTGTGCTACCATATTCTCCGCTCTGGTTTGTTTTTCAACCTGGCCTTGAGGAAGCAACGCAAGCTGTGATATTTTGGCAGAAACAAAAAGCATAGCCGAGGCATTTTTACAAGCTGCTACACACGCTCCACAACCGATACAAGCCGCAGCACTGAAAGCATCGTCTGCATCGTCTTTAGGAATAGGAATATTATTAGCATCTTGCGCATTTCCGGTATTAACAGAAACATATCCGCCTGAAGCAATAATTCTGTCGAACGACGAACGGTCTACTACCAAGTCTTTGATCACAGGAAAGGAACCTGCTCTCCAAGGTTCTACAGTAATTGTATCACCATCTTTAAAAGAACGCATGTGTAACTGACAGGTTGTAACGCCTCTCAAAGGACCATGCGGGCGACCGTTTATATACATACTGCACATACCGCAAATACCTTCACGACAGTCATGGTCGAAAGCAATGGGTTCATCGCCTTTTGTAATCAGTTCTTCGTTTAGTACATCAAACATTTCCAAGAATGACATATCGGTTGAAATACCTTTTACATTGTATGGTACAAACTTGCCTGCGTCGTTTTTGTTTTTTTGACGCCACACCTTCAGAGTAAGATTCATGTTACCGCTCATATTGATTTGATAATTTAGTAATTTGATTTCGCTGACTTTTCTTTATTCAACGGTCGATCAAAACTATTGATGTATATTTTATTTATAGCTTCTTTGAGCTATTTTAATATTCTCAAATTTTAATTCTTCTTTGTTTAATTCAAACTGGCTGTCTCCTTTGTATTCCCAGGCCGCTACATAAGCGTAGTTTTCATCGTCTCTTTTTGCTTCACCTTCTTCCGTTTGATATTCTTCGCGGAAGTGACCGCCGCAAGATTCGTTACGGTTCAGTGCATCAATACACATTAGTTCGCCAAGTTCGATGAAATCTATAACACGACCTGCTTTTTCCAACTCAGGGTTAAATTCATCGGCAGCACCTGTTACCCGTACATCTTTCCAGAATTCAGCTTTTAATTGCTGAATTTCTCCGATAGCCGATTTTAGGCCATCTGCGTTGCGGGCCATTCCA
>DATHPH010000208.1:0-8542 GCA_035484095.1 Cytophagaceae bacterium
ATAACCGGCTTTATTTTGCAGACGAAGTCTGGAAAAGGGCAACGCCACTATCGCATCAATTCCCATAATGAGTGCCAGCCATACGATATAATTTTTTTTATCCGGATACTGAAGAAGTGACGCAATAGGTTGTGAAAATAAAATAAGTGTACCGGAAATAACAAAAGAGAGCAAAAACACAAAAGTTTGTATGCGTTGATAGGTTTCTACTTCCTCGAGTTTGTTTTTATTAGCAAACCGGAAGTACGTAGTTTCCATGCCAAAAAGATAAACTACGTTCAGAAATGCTGTATAGGCATATAGCTCTGTAAAAACACCAAATTCACCTACGAGTAATACCCCCGTATAAAAAGGCACCAGAAGAAAATTCAACGCCCTTCCTATCATACTGCTTAATCCATATAGGGCAGTCTGACCAGCAAGTTTTTTTAGAAGGGACATTTGTAACGTAAAATTAGTAAGTAATGTGTTGAAGTTTGAAATGATGAAAAGACAATTTCATTCATAACAATCTCCTTCATTTATTTCCCTTTGAATTCGGGTTTTCTTTTTTCCAGGAAGGCCTTTGTGCCTTCCTTAAAATCATCAGTCTTGGTGCAAATAGCAAAAGAATTCGCTTCTACTTCGTACCCGTCTTTGGTTTCATTGTACACAGCATTAATGCACTCTACCGTCTGCGCAATGGCAATGGGTGCCCGTTGAATAATTTTGGTCAGAAGGCCTTCACACTTTGATAATAGTTCAGACTGAGGAACTACATAGTTGACCAATCCAATTTGTAAGGCATGTTCCGCTGTAATCATATCTCCCGTCATGATAATTTCAAAGGCTTTTCCTTTTCCTACCAATAAGGTTAAACGCTGTGTGCCACCATAACCGGGAAGAATACCGAGGGTTACTTCCGGTAACCCAATTTTAGCATTATCGCTGGCTATACGCATGTGACAAGCAAGAGCGAGTTCGCAACCACCGCCAAGAGCAAATCCATTAATGGCTGCAATAACAGGCTTGGGACATTTTTCAATTAAACTAAAGATGTCTTGACCGTTTTCTGAAAATTTACGGGAATTGATGTCGTTGATTTGTATAAATTCGGAAATATCGGCACCTGCCACGAATGCCTTTTCACCTTCTCCTGTAATAATAATTCCTTTGATTTCATTCCTGTCGTATGCTTCGTTCATTGCTTGACGAATCTCATCGAGTGTTTGGAAGTTGAGCGCATTTAACTTATCCGGTCGGTTGATGGTCAGGTATAAAATACTGTTTTTAACAACCAGTTTTAGATTACTATAAGAAGACATCATAATACATTGATTTATTTCTGACTTGCTTTAAAAAGCTTTTGTTTTTCTTCTTTGGAAAGGCTTTCGTAGCCTGAGCGGGAAATTTTATCGAGTATATCATCGATTTCTTTTTGATCGGGAGAAACAGAAGTGTTGCCCGAAGCAGAACCGGTAGTATTTCGATACGAAACTTTTATAGGAGAACGTTTTTTGAATAATTTTGAAACCCAATCAGTAAAGAGGTAAAAAGGTTTGCCCAAATCGTTTCCTCTTTGGAGTTGTTTTATGAATATATATCCGAATAACGCTCCCCCAAGATGGGCAAAGTTTCCACCCGCATTTCCACCCACTGTTCCCAGAAAAGAAATAAATATCACCGCAGCGGCGATGTATACAATTTTGACTTGCCAGGTGAAAAATAAATTTACAATATAACCGGGCGATAAAGTGGCTGCACCAACAATAATAGCATATACAGCACCCGATGCGCCAATTAAACTACTGTGTCCTTTTGGAATATTCAAATAATCAACCCCAATATTGAACATTAATAAATAAACCACTCCAGCGCTTATTCCTCCTAAAACATACAGGCTAATTAGTTTTTTACTTCCTACTAGATCTGCCACAATTCGTCCAAACCAATAAAGATTCAGCATATTAAAGAGTATATGGAAAATGTCTTGAAGACTATGGACAAAGGCATACGTAATAATGGTCCATGGCTTGTATATAAATTCCCAAAAAGAAGAAGGCAGGGAAACAAAGTTGTCTACAAAATCCATCACGATTGTATTTCCTGACAGGAGGGATACAACGTGAATAATCCCCATGATTACAAAGACAAGTATATTGATCAAGATCAACTTAACAAGTGCGTTATCTCTCTTTTTTAATTCCCACTTTATTTCGTCTAAAAGATTCATACCCCTAATAAAATGTATTTCGTTGTTTTTGCCAATATTTTACAAGAATAAAACCAAAAAATGCGCCTCCTATATGAGCAAAATGAGCTACGTTGTCTCCCGGCACCCTCGCTACTCCCATAAACAACTCAAAAGCACCGTACAGAAAAACGAAATATTTAGCTTTTATGGGAATAGGAAAGAATAATAACATTAACTCTGTATTAGGGAATAAGAGCCCAAAAGCCATTAGAATACCGAACACTGCTCCGGAAGCTCCTATAACCGGTGCATTAATGACCTCGTTCAATACCAAATCAAGGTTGTATTTAGCAGCTTTTATAAGACTAGGATTCGTAGGATCTTCTTCCAGTTGTTCTTTAAAGTCAATGCTGAATATGTCTTGTCCATAAGCTCTTTCAAATCGAGCAAAAGATTCATAGGAAGGTTCAGAATAAAATAAATTACGAGCATTTTCCAAGTTTTTAACCTCATAATAGTGAGCACCGGAATACGCAATGGCCGCTCCAACGCCGCAGAAAATATAAAAAAATAAAAATCTTTTAGCTCCCCACATTCCTTCCAGCATTGGACCAAAAAAGAAAAGGCTCAACATATTTCCGAATAAATGCCAAAAATTGGCATGCAAAAACATATATGTAAAAAGCTGAACGGGTTGAAAACTAGCCGCGCCAAAATAACGCAGCGCTAGATATTGTTCAAGATTAAGATCTTTTAAAAAAATAGACATTGCAAATACTGCTACATTTATAATGAGCAGATTTTTTACCATTGGAGTTAACATTGAACGCATATTACTTCTTCTTTCTCTTTTACTTACTCCGATTTATGAAACATTGCAGCTATCTTTTCGGTAGTCATCAATACGAGTGTTAAATTTCCATTGGGGGCATAAGTAGGCATTTTACACGCAAACAGCTGGTCAATTAAGGAATTCATTTCTGTGAGAGAAAGTTTTGTTCCCTGACGTATAGCGGAACGTTTCGCCAAAGCACGAGCTAAATTTTCTTTCTTTTCTAACCTTAATTCCGTTTGATTTTGCTTGTACTGCTCAATAAGACTTTCAAAAAGATTTTTTTCGTTGGCATTTGGAATATCAGCCGGAATTCCGTTTACCACAATCGTATTTTTGCCAAAAATATTGTACACAAAACCAAGTGATTTTATTTCTTCTTCCATTTCCATCAAAAGAGCAAAATCGTTTGGACTTAATTCTATAGACTGGGGAAATAAGAATTGCTGAGAAGCTCCAAATTTATTTTGAAGCATGTTCAGGTATTTTTCATATAAAATTCGTTCGTGTGCCGCTTGCTGATCAATCAACGCCATGCCAGACTTTATCTGTGTAACAATGTATTTCTGGTGCAACTGAAAAGTAGTGGTGTTATCAGAATATAATAGATCTTTGTTGATTATGCCGTTGTCGGCAGTATTTATTTTACTTTCCAGTGTGAGTAATGTCATTTCTTCGTAATGCTTAATTTTTTCTAAATTTTCTTTATTTTCAAACCCTTTGTATAACGTATCCCAATGCTGGTTAGTTGTCTGCGGTGTATAACTTATCGATTTACCTGAAAGTTCATTTGGAAATTTATCAAGAGTTGAGCCTCGTTGATGGGCAGGGATGTTGAAATTTATATCCAACTCATAATCAATGCTAGGCGCAATATTATGGGTAGCCAATGATTTTTTGACTGCCGCTCTGATCATGGCATAAACCGTTTTTTCATCCTCAAATTTTATTTCCGTTTTGGTGGGATGTACATTTATATCTATATATTTTGGGTCAATTTCTATAAACAGTACATAAAAAGGAAAAGCATCGTTTCCAATTAGATTGTCGTAGGCAAACATCACTGCATGGTTCAAATAGCTGCTTTTGATAAATCGGTTGTTTACAAAGAAAAATTGTTCTCCCCTTGATTTTTTTGAAAATTCCGGTTTACCAATAAAGCCTTTTATTTTGATAAAATCAGTGTCTTCTTTGCAGGAAATTAATTGTTCACGATATCCTTTCCCAAAAAGATCGACAATACGCTGGGGCAAACTGTCAATCTTCAACGAATATGTTTCCAAATCATTTTGATAAAAAGAAAACTCAATTTCAGGATGGGCAAGGGATACGCGCTGAAATTCATCCAGTATATGTTTTAATTCTACCGGATTGGATTTTAGAAAATTTCTCCGGGCAGGAATGTTGTAAAAAAGATTTTTCACCGCTATGGAAGTACCTTTTTCGCAAGCAACAGATTCTTGTAATTTTATTTCTGAGCCTTCCACTTTTAGGTGGGTACCAAGTTCTTCGTTCCCTTTTCTTGTTTTCATTTCCACCTGAGCCACTGCAGCAATGGAAGGTATTGCTTCTCCACGAAACCCAAAGGTTTTTATTGTAAAAAGGTCTTCGGTACGACGTATCTTTGATGTCGCATGTCTTTCAAAAGACATGCGCGCATCTGTAACCGACATCCCGACTCCATTATCAATGATCTGAATCAATTGTTTACCGGCATCCTTTACTACAAGCTGAATTTTTGTACTGCCTGCATCAATAGAATTTTCCAGAAGTTCTTTTACCGCAGAAGCAGGTCTCTGCACTACTTCACCAGCTGCTATTTGGTTGGCTATTGAATCGGGTAATAATCGGATAATATCAGACATTCAAAATTGATTTATGCAAAAATAAAAATTACAAGTCAGTATTTGCACGAAACTTGTTTTATAAATTTTTGTGGGAAACTATTTTTCGACCTCTAAGTTAAATTTTTTATATTTGAATGCCGAATAATCAATAGTTTAGTGCCTATAATCCAAAATAAATACAAAAAACTTACGCACGCTACAAGCCTGTTTTTTTTGCTAGCAATTCTATTTCTGACTTTTTCCTGGAACAATCCACCTATACATCAAAAAACACAGTCGCAAGATCAGTGGGTAGATAGTGTTTTGCAGTCGATGACAAAAGAGCAACGAATAGGTCAGCTCTTTATGGTAGCGGCGTATTCCAACAAAACAGACAAGCACATAAAAGAAATTGATGAACTCGTAAGCAAATACAACATTGGCGGGCTTATATTTTTTCAAGGTGGGCCTGTAAGACAAGCAATATTAACAAATCATTATCAGGCAATCTCCAAAGTGCCGCTGATGATTGCGATGGATGCTGAATGGGGATTGGGTATGCGTTTGGACAGCACACTTTCTTTCCCTAAGCAAATGACGTTGGGTGCCATTCAGAATGATAAACTAATTTATACTATGGGCAAAGAAATTGCCCGCCAATGCAGAAGATTAGGCATTCACATTAATTTTGCTCCTGCTGTGGACATCAATAGTAATCCAAACAATCCCGTGATAGGCGTTCGGTCTTTTGGCGAGGACAAATACAAAGTGGCCGAAAAAGGAATTGCGTACATGAAGGGGATGAAGGATAATTTTGTCCTGGCCTGTGCAAAGCATTTTCCGGGACACGGTGATACCGGTAGCGATTCTCATACTTCACTCCCTATCATAAACCACGACAGGCAACGATTGGACGAAACAGAATTGTACCCTTTCCGGCAATTAATTCAAGACAGTGTGATGAGTATCATGGTGGCACATATCAGCGTACCTGCATTGGACAATCGTGAAAATATGGCAAGCACTCTTTCTAAAGCAGTGGTAACTGATTTATTGAAAAATGAATTGGGCTTTAAAGGACTTATTTTCACGGATGCGTTAAATATGAAAGGCGTAAGTAGTTTTTATAAACCCGGTGAGGTAGATGTGAAAGCATTGCTGGCAGGGAATGATGTATTGCTTTATTCGGAAGATGTACCAACGGCTATTGATAAAATTCTGAAAGCTCTTCGCAAAGAAGAGATTTCGGAAGAGGAAATCAATGAAAAGGTAAAAAAAATCCTTCGTGCAAAATATTGGCTGGGATTAAACGATTACAAAGCGATTGAAACAAAAAATCTTTACGAAGATCTGAATAATTCAAAAGCAAAATCAATTCAGCAGGATTTGTATGCCAAAGCACTTACCGTTGCTTCCAATAAAAATAATTTATTTCCGATACGAATACTGGATACCACTCGCTTCGCTTCTATTGCAATTGGCCTTGACAGCGGCAATGCTTTCCAGGAAATGCTTGACAACTATGCTTCTTTCGATCATTTCGTAGTCAATAAAAATGCTGAGGAAGCTAAGTTTAATGAATTGCTTTCAAGACTAAGTAACTATGGAATTGTAGTCGTAGGACTTCACAATACAAATTCGTTTAACAATAAAAATTTCGGTATTTCTGAGAATGCTAAAAAATTTATAAGCAAACTTCAACTGCAGAATAAGACGATTTTATCTGTATTTGGCAATCCATACAGTTTGAAATTTTTTGCAGACAGTCCTAGTCTTATTTGCGCGTATGAAGACAATGAAGTAACCCAGAAGTTGGTTCCACAATTAATTTTCGGAGGCATCTCGGCCGAAGGGAAGTTGCCGATTACGGCTCATGCGAAGTTTCCGTCAGGAAAAGGTATTGTTCAATATAGTGATGTAAAACGATTTTCGTATGGTTTTCCTGAAAATGCAAAAGCAGACAGCAGGACACTTATGTACGTGGATAGCATTTGTTTGAAAGCCGTGCAAGAAGGTGCTGCTCCCGGTTGCCAGGTATTGATAGCAAAAGAAGGAAAAATAATTTTTGATAAATGTTATGGCTACTTATCCTATGACCAGCAGCAACCTGTTGTCCCTTCTACACTTTACGATATTGCGTCGATTACAAAAGTGGCGGGAACGTTGCAAGCTTTTATGTTTTTGGAAGAACGAGGATTAATTGATCTTGACAAAAAAGCATCTTATTATCTCCCTGAACTTATAGGAACCAATAAGGAAAACCTTGAATTGCGCGATATTCTCACTCATCAGGCTGGGCTTATCCCTTTTATCCCTCACTGGAAAAGAACCGTTGATACAAGTGGGTTTGATTCGTTGTATTACAATAAAGTGAAATCTGATAAATTCCCGAATGAAGTAATTCCCGGGTTGTATTCCATTGCTTCGATTGAAGATTCTTTGTGGAAATGGACCGTTGATTCAAAGTTAATTCAAAAAGAACCAAGTTTGACGGAACCTCGGTCGAGAAGAAAAAGGCATCATCGGGTGAAAGAATATGTGTACAGTGATTTAGGTTTTTATATCACGAAACGAATTGTGGAAAGACTCATTAATCAGCATATAGACGAATTTGTGCAAGATAATTTTTTTACCCCTTTAGGTTTGAAAAATATGCTTTACAAACCGTTGGAAACTATTCCGGTAAATAGAATAGCTCCCACCGAGGACGATAAATATTTCCGCAAAGCACTTATTCGTGGAAATGTTCATGATCAGGGAGCAGCCATGTTGGGCGGAGTAGGAGGACATGCAGGAATTTTCAGCAACGCACACGATTTGGCCGTTTTAATGCAAATGAACCTTCAGCTTGGCTATTATGGAGGAACAAGGTATCTATTGCCTGAGACGGTACCGATTTTTACCAAACGGCAATTTGATACAAACAGGAGAGGATTGGGATGGGATAAACCGGAACCTGTCGGACATGGGCCAACTTCTTATTATGCTTCTTCTAATACCTATGGGCATACCGGGTTTACCGGTACATGTGCCTGGGTAGACCCTGACCAACAAATCGTTTATGTGTTTTTATCCAACAGAATACATAAAGATGCTGCAAACGGAAAACTGGTCAGGCTTGGAGTTCGTACGGCGATCCAAGATGTCATTTATAAATCTTTATTGAACTATAAAGAGTAATTTTTGTTTACCACATGTATTGAAATCTTAAGGAATAAAACTATTTATGGTTTCATTTATACTTAACAAAGACTTAATAATTGAATTACATTTTATAAAGTCTAAATTTTATACTTTACATATATGAAAATAGGAATTGTTTGTTATCCGACCTACGGAGGAAGTGGAGTAGTGGCAACAGAGTTGGGTAAGTGGCTGGCCTATAAAGGGCACAAGGTTCATTTCATTACGTATTCCCAGCCACAACGACTGGATTTTTATAGCGAAAATCTTTTTTACCATGAGGTTAGAATAGAACCTTATCCATTGTTTGACTATGTTCCTTATGAACTAGCGTTGGCGAGCAAAATGGTGGACGTAGTAAAACATGAAAAACTAGATCTATTACACGTACATTATGCAATACCTCACGCCTCCGCTGCTTATATGGCTAGAGAAATATTAAAAACACAAGGTATTCGTATTCCCATTATTACTACCTTGCATGGAACCGATATTACGCTGGTGGGGCGCGATCCTTCTTATGAACCG